>JAEUUQ010000475.1 GCA_016787505.1 Saprospiraceae bacterium
GGTGCCCATAATGACGCCAAAAACCACTTTGGCATGGGGGGCGACCTCTTGTACAATGCCCATGCGGGCTTCGGCCACCGTAAAACAATTGGCGTCGTTGGCGGTCACCACCGGGATGCCGAGCGCTTCCGATACATCGCGCCTGAACGGGCGGCCGTTGAGTACCAGGGTATTGCTGTTTTTCAGCAACTGAGTAGGCGGGTCAATCGTACCGGGAGTACCCATGCCCAGTCGCTCTGGAATGGCGCCCGTTTCTTTTTTTAGAAGGGCTATCACCTGCGCAATTTGGTCAATAATATGGTCATACCCCAGGTGGCTTTCCGTGGGCAGGCGCAAGCGTGCCAATACGCGCTTGTCAGCATCCAGCACGGCGCCTTCAATCTTGGTACCGCCCAAATCAATACCCCAGATAAGTGTGTTTTCCATGTTATAAGATTTCTGATAGTCAGCTTCACGGTGGCAAAAATCATCTTGCAATCGCGATAAAATTAGTTGTTTTGATGCCAACTTTGTGGGGCAGGGTGCTTAATTTTGTTATATAGTTTAAATCCCTAATGGATACGCATCAAGAACAACCAGCAGATAAACCAACTTTAGCCGTGTCGCTTACGACACACGAAGACAGCGACCTGCCGGTTTATCTGGCCGGCAATTTTAATGGATGGAAGCTGAGCGACGACCGCTACCGGATGAATAAAAAAGGAGACGGGTACTATTTTTATGAATTCACCAACAGACAAGCGCTTCCACCGCTGTTAGAATACAAATACAACAGGGGTACCTGGGAAACTGTAGAGCTTGACATGGGCGGCCAAGAGCGGCACAACAGGCTGGCGCCCGCTACTCAGCACCGCATCAAAGACACCGTACCGAAATGGAAGCAAGGCATGTTGGAATACAACCCGGCTTTTTTACCTTCAATTCAAATCATCTCAGAGGCTTTTGAGATTCCTCAATTGATCAGAACCCGGCGTATTGCCGTGTTGTTGCCGCACGACTATGCCCAGAGCGACCGGCGATATCCCGTATTATATCTGCAAGACGGGCAAAACCTCTTTGACGATTTCGCCCCCTTCGGCAGTTGGGCGGTAGATAAAAAACTGGCGAAACTGGCTGAAAAGGGTCAACACGAGGTCATAATCGTTTCTATCGATCACGCCGCCGAAGACCGCATTGCTGAATTTACGCCCTCCTATACTACCCGGCTGGGGAGGGGCGACGGCATGCTGTATGCCGGCTTTCTCACTGAAACGCTCAAACCATACGTAGATAGCCAATTCCGGACTTTGCCCGGCCGGCAACACACGGCCATCGGTGGGAGTTCGATGGGAGGGCTCATCAGCATCTATGCCGGATTGATGTATCCTCATATATACCATAAGTGGATGATCTTTTCGCCCTCCCTTTGGGTAGATCCCGATATATTACTGCATACTCATGGTTTCAAGCACCCCCATGATCTGCGCGTTTACCTTTACGGCGGTGGCGACGAGGGCCCTTCAATGGCGCCCGGATTGCGCAATTTCGCCCGCTCGCTCAAGGCGGAAGGCCGAAAAGCGCATATCGAATTGATGCTGTCAATAGACCCCAAGGGCAGGCATAACGAGGCCCGGTGGGGCGAAGAATTCCCCCAAGCAATAAAATGGCTGTTTTTTTCTTAGCCAATGGTAGTCAATATGTCGTGCATAACCCTAACTTAGCGCGTTAAATCCCCTAAGCGATTAAGCTAGCAGCATGACCATTTTTTTCTCACAGTCCCAGACTGAGCTCTCTGATACAGTGGTGTTACCGGTGGCATCCGGCAATGGCGCGACAGATTTTTTGTCACTTGCCGAGAAGGTCAGTGGATCTCCCTTATCTCTGATTCAACAGGATTTTAAAGCTGAACTCGGTGAAATCTGCCCAGTTTTAACACCTATCAGCAGGTTCTTCCTATTGGGCGTAGGAAAACAACCCGGCCATGCCGAAATCCAAAAAGCATTCCGACTTTTTTCGCATAAAATGAAAGCCAGGCTGGGAAACAGCCTGCATGTGTATTGTGCCCATCTTGCCCATTCCGGCAATTTACCCATGTGGATAGAAGCCGCTACAAACGGATTATTGCTGGGCACTTATGCCATTGGGCGTTTCAAAACAGAAGCGCCGGTGGCGCACCCGCTTTCCGAAGCCGGTTCCGTTCTAAATTTTATCACCGCAGATGCCGATACTGTTCCGCTGGTTGAGGCTGCCAGGCGCGGCGAGCAGGTAGCCCTCACGCAACTGCGCATATTCGACCTGGTGAATGCGCCTGGCAATAAAAAAACATCGGCAGATTTGTCAGCTTGGGCCGGCGACCTGAGCGCCCAATACGGCTTGCGCGTAGAAGTACTCGATAAAGCGCAAATTGCAGCGCGTGGCCTGCACGCACTTATCGCCGTCAATATGGGCAGTGAAGATCCGCCGGTTTTCCTCATACTGGAGCACATCCCCCCCGACAAGTCGGCTTACCCCGGTAAAATAGGTTTTGTGGGCAAAGGAGTCACTTTTGACACCGGCGGTTTGTCTATCAAGCCCTCTGCCAATATGCACTATATGAAAAGTGACATGGGGGGAGCTGCCGCTGTATTAGGTCTCTTTGAACTGGCCGCCAGGTTGCGCCTTCCCTATCACCTGGTGGGCGTCATACCGGTAACCGACAATAGCGTCGACGCCCGTTCTTTAAAACCCGGCGATGTGATCGGGTCTTACAGCGGAAAAACCATCGAAGTGATTGACACCGACGCCGAAGGCAGGCTTTTGCTGGCTGACGGGTTGTCGTATATCATCCGAAACCACCATCCGGATGTAGTGATTGACCTGGCTACGCTTACCGGCAGTACCGTGCGCACCCTGGGTTATGCCGCCGGAGGCCTTTTTGCCAACAACGATACGCTCGCCGATGCGCTTTTGAATGCCGGCGACCGCTGTGGAGAACGCCTGTGGCGATTACCGCTATGGGATGCCTACA
Source organism: Saprospiraceae bacterium (assembly GCA_016787505.1). GTDB lineage: Bacteria > Bacteroidota > Bacteroidia > Chitinophagales > Saprospiraceae > JABWBR01. The sequence goes on from JAEUUQ010000475.1 coordinate 2,987, forward strand.
AAGACGATATCAAATCGGACGTTGCCGACGTGCGCAATTTCAGCGGCAAACCCGTAGCAGGCGCCATCACCGCCGCCAAATTCCTCGAAGCCTTTATTGACGAACACCCCGCCTGGGCGCATCTCGATATCGCAGGAGTTGCTTTTAACGATTCTGAATTTGCCTCTCAGAAAAGCGCTACGGCATATGGAATTCGATTACTCCTTACTTTTTTGGAACATTATTTGGAAAAACCCGCCATTCCCTCCACCTGAGCATGACAAAAATCAAAAGGTGGCAATGACTTTCCATATTGACCCGGTATGGCATTGGGCGTAACTTTGTATAAGTTTAGTAATGTACCAAAAGCCTAGTGCTATGTTAAGGGCAAGAATTCACAATCATTCATTTGACAGAATGGGCGAGCGATATGCACGCCTGATCGATGGCGATCATTTTCTGGGGCGTAGTGCATTTGATATTCATAGGCCCAAACCGCATCCGCCGGTTAATGTCAAGAAAAATGGCACTTTGTATGAGTTGGAAATGCCTGTGCCCGGTTATAGCAAAGACGAGATCGCTATTTTAGTCAAAAACGATACACTGACGGTCAAAGGCGAAAAGTCGAGATCCTCTGCAGAGACAGCGACAGATTACGTACAGAAAGAATTCGAGCTGGACAGGTTTGAACGCTCGTTTCAACTTGATCCGGGGGTGGGCCGCGAAAAAATAACGGCCACCTTACAAAACGGTATACTTAAAATAACCGTAGTTGACGTACCGCCCGAAGAAGAAAAACCTTCGCAACACGTGGAAGTAATGTAAAAGTGTTGTATATTTGCCGCGACTTAGGACGGGAATCGAAACAAGAGGGAACACAGCGTTCCCTCTTTTCATTATATCACTACGGAACGGAGTCAAGTGCTAGAAGAAAAAATCGAGTTGCTGCTGGAGGAATTGTTCAAAACTCCCGAATTTTCCGACTGCTTTTTACTGGAAGTTAAATTACATGCCAATCAAAAAGTAGAGGTATTCGTCGATAGCGATACGGGAATCACTTTTGAAAAATGCCGGCTTATCAGCCGCCACCTGGAGCAACACATTGATGAAAATGGATGGTTGGGCGAGAAATACACCCTGGAAGTATCTTCTCCAGGTGTAAGCCGCCCGCTGAAATTCCCACGGCAATACCCCAAACATGTGGGGCGTACACTGGAAATCACGCTACAACAAGGCGACGTCAAACAGGGCAAACTGGTTCAGGTTGATGCCCAACTCCTCACGATAGAAGAGGAAGTAAAACGCAAAGAAGGGAAAAAAAACATCCGGGAAATCGTGCAGACGATCATTCCGTTCGATGAGATTAAAAAAGCAGTCGTTAAGATCTCCTATTAAAAAATGGGATTATGAATTTAGTTGAAACTTTTTCAGAATTCAAAGGGGTAAAAAACATAGACCGCCCCACTATGGTGCGTGTGCTTGAAGACGTTTTTCGCACACTCATCCGCAAAAAATTTGGCTCGGATGACAATTTCGACGTGATTGTCAATACCACCAAAGGCGACCTCGAACTCTGGCGCGTACGCGAAATAGTGCCCGACGGCGAAGTTACCGACGACCGCAGCCAGATCTCTATCTCTGAGGCCCTTTCGATCGATGAAGATTACGAAATCGGCGAAGAGTGCTACGAGCAGCTTCACCTCGAGGATTTTGGCCGCCGCGCTATTATGGCAGCCCGCCAAACCCTCATTTCGCGCATCATGGAGCTTGAAAAAGACGAAATGTACCGCAAGTATACCGAACGGGTAGGCGAACTGGTACTGGGCGAGGTAAACCAGATCCTCAAGCGCGAATTGCTCATTCTCGACGACGTAACAGGCCAGGAATTGCTGTTGCCGCGTACGGAGATGATTAAAGGCGACTTTTTCCGCAAAGGCGATATGGTGAGAGGGGTGATCAAAAGCGTGGAAATGCGCAATAATAACCCCGTGGTGATTGTATCGCGCACCGACAACGCTTTCCTCGAAAAATTGCTCGAGCAGGAAGTGCCCGAAATCGAAGACGGCCTGATTTCTATTCGCAAGATCGTGCGCATTCCGGGCGAACGCGCCAAAGTAGCCGTCGAATCGTACGACGACCGCATCGACCCCGTAGGCGCATGCGTGGGGATGAAAGGCTCACGCATCCATGGCATCGTACGCGAACTGCACAACGAGAATATCGATATTATTAATTTTACAAATAATCCCAGCCTGTATATCCAACGCGCGCTCACTCCAGCCAAAGTGAGCAGTATTGAAATCAACGCTGAAAAAGTACAGGCCGATGTGTACCTCGACCCCGATCAGGTTTCGCTGGCTATCGGCAAGGGGGGCACCAATATCAAACTGGCCAGCAAGCTGACCGGCTTTGAAATCGACGTTTATCGCAATACGGACGAAGTGGAAATCGACGACGTCGATCTCGATGAATTCAGAGACGAAATTGACGAGTGGGTTATCGAAGCCCTCAAGTCGATCGGCTGCGATACAGCCCGCAGCGTATTGTCCCTGAGCAAAGAAGAATTGTTGCGCCGCACCGACCTCGAAGAAGAAACCGTGGAAGACGTAATGAAGGTGCTGGCTGCCGAATTTGAAGATTAATGATCAACTGACGGGCAGAGGAACTTTGTGCAGGCACGCGGTTGTTTTGACATACATTTGGGAAGCGTAACGCTGTAATTTTTTGAAATTGGCGCTGACAAGCGAGTTTTACTCTTATCTTTGCACCAATTCGCTAAAGGCGTTTCGCTTACTCGTCATTTTGTTTCACAAATAATAGCGGGCGGTTTACACGCCTTTGCATTTTCCTCAATTTGTCAGGAGTGCGGCTTTAGAGCGAAGTATTAAAACATCATAATGGAGAAACGTTTAGTAAAAATTGCGAAAGAACTCAATGTAGGGACATCCACTATTGTGGAGCATCTCATCACTCGCGGCTTTGATATTGAAAATAAACCCACAGCCAAGATTACTGATGAGATGTATGCCGAGTTGTTGAAGGAGTTCTCAAAATCAATTGCAATTAAAGAACAAGCCGATCAACTTATTATCGGCTCAAGACCAGCGCCGCCCACTCCTAAAAAAGACTTGCCGCCTCCCCCAAAATTCGGCGGACTGGGATTGTCACCCCACAAAGAAGATACCCAGGCTAAAACACCCCCTCCCACCCCGACACCAGAAGAAAAACAACCCCAGGAACAAGTGGAGGAAAGAGCCCGGCCCCAGCTCAAAATACTTGGTAAAATAGACCTGGGAAGCAGACTCAAAGGCGACCAAAAAAAGGAAGAAGCTCCGGAAGAGCAGCCAGAGAAGGCCTTGCCGGAAGAAACTCCCCAGGAACCTCAACCCGAACCTATACCCCAGCCCGTTGCCCAAAAAGAAGAAATAGAAACCCCTCCTGTTGCCGAAACGCCGGTCATAGAAGAGGTAGAACTGCCTGCACCAATTACAGAAAAGACGCCTGAAGCAATACCCGAAGCAGCCCCTGTTGCAGTAGCTCGCCCTGTAGATGATATTATTCGCGCCGAAGCGCCCGAATTACGCGGTTTGAAAATTTTGGGTAAAATCGATACCGACAAACTCAAAAAGACCAAAAAGAAAGGCAAAATAAAAGAAAAGGAAAAACCCAAGTTTGCTCCCGCTACACCCCAGGCAGGAGAAGCCCGAAAACCCGTCGATCCAAGCGCCAAACCAGCAGATACTTCAGCCGACGACAACAAGAAAAAACGCAAACGCAAACGCAAAAAGGTCACTACTTCCTTTGATTCGCCTCAAGGTCAGGGACAAGGTCAAGGCCAGGGTCAAGGCCAGGGACAGGGACAGGGTTCAGGCCCCTCAAACACAGGCGCCGCCGGCAAACGCAAACCTACTCCCGGCAGAGCGCTACCGGAAGACTACAAAGAGGTATCTCAACGCGAAATAGACGAGAAGATTAAGGCTACCATGGCCCGCCTGTCGGGCGGCGGCAAGAAAAAACGCCAGAAAATGCGCCGCGACAACCGCGAGCGCATTCGCGAGTTGCAGGAAATGCGCGACGCCGCTTCCCTTTCCGATAAGTTGGAAGTTACCGAGTTTATTTCGGTATCCGAATTGGCCAGCGTCATGGACGTAAGCGTAGCCGACGTTATTACCAAATGCCTCGAACTCGGCGTTATCGTATCTATCAACCAACGCCTCGATGCAGAAATTATTGAACTCGTAGCCGGAGAATTCGGCCACGAAGTACAGTTTATCAGTGTAGAAGAACAAGTAGACGAGGAGGAAGAAGAAGAGGATGATCCCGAAGATCTGCTGCCGCGCGCACCTATCGTTACGGTGATGGGCCACGTAGACCACGGTAAAACTTCTTTGCTCGACTATATCCGCAAATCAAACGTGGTTTCCGGCGAAGCAGGCGGTATTACCCAGCATATCGGCGCCTACGAGGTGATCGTCAATGAAAAAGGCATCACGTTCCTCGATACGCCCGGCCACGAAGCATTTACAGCCATGCGCGCACGCGGCGCCAAAATTACGGACATCGCCGTGATCATTATTGCCGCCGACGATAGTATCATGCCCCAAACCCGGGAAGCTATCAGCCACGCACAAGCCGCCAACGTGCCTATCGTTTTTGCTATTAATAAAATAGACCGCCCCGGCGCCAACCCCGAAAAAATCAAACAGGAGTTGGCTTCTATGAATTTACTCGTAGAAGAGTGGGGCGGCAAGTACCAATCCCAGGATATTTCGGCAAAAAGCGGCACGAATGTTGACCTGCTGCTCGAAAAGATCCTGCTGGAAGCTGAATTACTCGACCTCAAAGCTAATCCCAGCCGCACCGCTACGGGCACTGTCATTGAAGCTTCACTCGACAAAGGCCGCGGTTATGTGGCCAAGATGCTGGTGCAAAACGGCTCTCTCGCTATCGGCGACCCCATCTATGCCGGAGAACACGCCGGTAAGGTGAAGGCTATGTTTAACGAACGCGGTAAACGCGTAAAAAGCGTGGGCCCCTCAACCCCCGTTTTGGTACTGGGCCTCAGCGGCGCGCCTCAAGCCGGCGAACGCTTTAAAGAAGTGGAAAACGAACAGGAAGCCAGGCAGATTGCCTCTAAACGCGCCCAGATTATGCGCGAACAGGCTAACCGCGCTACCAAACGCATCAGCCTCGACGAAATTGGCCGCCGCCTCGCACTCGGCAACTTTAAGGAGCTTAACCTTATCGTGAAAGGCGATGTGGACGGCTCCGTGGAGGCTTTGTCAGATGCCCTGATCAAACTGTCTATTGAGTCGGTACAAGTCAATGTGATCCACCGCGCAGTAGGCCAAATCACAGAGTCAGACGTATTGCTCGCCTCCGCCTCCGACGCCGTAATTATCGGCTTCCAGGTGCGCCCCTCCGCCAGCGCACGCAAACTAGCCGAACGCGAAGGCGTACAAATCAAGTTGTACTCGATTATCTACGAAGCTATCGAAGAAGTGAAAATGGCTATCGAAGGTATGCTCGAGCCCACCAAAGAAGAAAAGATCATCGCCCAGGTGGAAGTCCGCGAAGTGTTCAAAATTACTAAAGTGGGTACGGTGGCAGGCTGTTTTGTACAAGAAGGCAAAATTACGAGAAATACCAATATCCGACTGGTGCGCAGCGGTATCGTCGTGTACCCCACCCGCGAAGGCGTAGCCGGCGAAATTTCTTCGCTCAAGCGCTTCAAGGAGGATGTGAAAGAAGTCAAGGCAGGTATGGAGTGCGGTATTTCTATCAAAAACTATAATGATATCAAAGTAGGCGATATCATTGAAGGATACGAAATCCTGGAAATTAAACGGAAGCTGGATTAATCGCAATATCCGCACAATTGCTTATCTTGGGTGCCAAGACGCATCCCCATGAATGAGCAATTCCCAACTTCCGCCAACACTCCCGTGCAAAGCGGCATCGCCGCTGATGCGCTAGCACACGCGTTCCACTTGTTTGAAACCCGGCAGGATGCCCGCCTGGTTTTCCACAACGACAAATTTGTCACTACTACCGCCGCTGTTGCTGCCGATATTGCAGGCGCACTGCATTTTACCGCTACCCAACAGGAAGTGGTACAACTGGCCGCTATTTTCCTGCATACGGGTTATTGGTACGACTACCGCCGGCGCGCAGAACAAAGCGAAGTCGTAGCCCGGCAATTTTTGGAAGAGAAAAATTACCCCCCCACGTTAATTAGTCAGGTGCTGGCATGTATACAAACCGCCGCGATGGGCTCGGCGCCGGCCACGCCCGAAGCGCAGGTACTTACCGATGCCGCTCATGCCGCAACTTACCTTAGCGAGACTTCCGACAGGGGCGCCCTGCTGCGCCTCGAACGCGAACTCATGCTGGGCAATAATTATTCCCGTGCCAATTGGGCAGGGCAGTACCTGCAGCAACTCGTGCAGATAAAATGGCATACGCCCTACGCCCGCTCGAAGTACGAAGCCGCCCTCCACAAAGCCCTGCTGGTACAACGCCGCATCCAGGAAAAAGCAGCAGGCGATACCGCCGCGTTTAAACACCAGCCCGAGCGGCCTTTTGAAGGGCTGGAAGAGGATTATCCCCTGCGCGCCGTACAGACTTTCTTCCGCACTAATTACCGCAATCATATTAACCTGAGCGCCATTGCCGACAACAAGGCCAATATTATGATCAGCGTCAATTCTATTCTTATCAGCGTGCTGATCACGGCTTTGTCTTATCGCAATATGGCGCAAACCAACCCCGGCGTGCTTCTGCCCGTAGTCATTTTCCTGGTCACAGGGCTCGCTTCGCTGATTTTTGCCGTGCTTTCGGCTCGGCCGAAGGTGACTACGCTCAACCGGCAGGTGACCGATAAATCCGTATTGCGGCGCAATATGGTTTTCTTTGGCAATTTCGTTACGCTCGACCTGGACCAATACGAAGAATTGATGGATGATTTGTTCCGCAACGGCGAACTGCTCTATGGCAATATGGTACGCGACCTATATTACCTGGGGCAGGTGCTCGACAAAAAATACCGCTACCTGTCTATTTCCTACAATGTATTTATGCTGGGTTTTATCGCCACGGTAGGCACTTTTTTGTTCATGCTTTTTCGATAACCCGCTATGATAGCACATTTCGCCACAGAGAGGCTTCAGGAAGTATATGCTCGCGTGAAGGCATTCCTTGAGGCAGAGGTGTACCCGCATGAGCTGCGCTGGCTGCAAATGCCCTTCCGCGAGGTAGAAGCCGAATTGCGCCTTCTGCGCACAAAGGCCGCCGCGACGGGCGCCTGGAACGCCTATTTGTCGGCGAATCACGGCGGACCCGGTTTTAGTCTGGTGGAAGTGGCGCAATTGGGCGAATTGATGGGCTCCTCGCCTTACGGCCATTTCCTGTTTAACTGTCAAGCCCCCGATGCCGGCAATATCGAATTGCTGCTCCAACATGGCACACCTGCACAAAAGGCGCAATTTCTGGAGCCGCTTTTGAACGGCGATACGCGCTCGTGTTTTTCGATGACCGAACCTGAATACGCCGGCTCTAACCCGGTTAAGATGGGCACTACAGCAGTCAGGGAAGGCGATTATTACGTTATCAACGGCCACAAATGGTTTACCTCCTCTGCCGACGGCGCAGCCTTTGCTATCGTGATGGCCATTACCAACCCCGGCGAAACCAATCCCTACCGGCGAGCCAGCATGATTTTGGCGCCCACTGATACCCCCGGCTTTCAGTTGGTGCGAAATATACCTGTAATGGGACACGCCGGCGAGGGCTGGCATAGTCACGGCGAAATACTGTATGAAAATGTACGTGTGCCGGCCGGCTACCTGCTGGGCGCCGAGGGCGATGGATTCCGCCTGGCACAGGAGCGGCTGGGTCCGGGCAGGATACACCACTGTATGCGTTGGATAGGCGTGAGCGAAAGGGCTTTCGACCTGATGTGCCGCCGGGCCGCCGGCCGCGAAATCAGCGACGGCGTGATGCTGGGTGAAAAACAAATGGTGCAGGATTTTATTGCTGAAAACCGTGCAGCTATTAATGCCGCCAGGCTCATGGTGCTCCACGCCGCCATGCACATCCAGGAAAAAGGACAAAAATCGGCCAGTCTCGATATATCTACGATCAAGTTTTTTGTGGCCAACGTATTACAACGGGTGATCGACTGCGCGGTGCAGGTACACGGCGCCCTGGGCGTCACTGACGATACCCTGCTGGCCTATTACTACCGCGAAGAACGCGGCGCCCGCATATACGACGGCCCCGACGAGGCCCACAAAGCCTCTCTCGCCAGGCATATTCTGAAAGGTTATGGACTTGAGGTAAAAAACAATTAACGTGAAAAACTTCGTGTTATGCTCGATAAGGCCACCTCTATCCGCCCTGGAGAAGAATTCGATGTATCGGCGTTGACGACTTATCTGCGCGAGCATTGGCCGGGGTTTGAAGATATCAGCGACATACGCCAGTTTCCTGGTGGTTATTCCAATCTAACTTATCTGTTGGTTACAAATCTGGGGGAATTTGTATTGCGCAGACCGCCGATCGGCGCCAATATCCAATCGGCGCACGATATGTCGCGCGAATTCAAGGTGCTCTCTCTGCTAAACCCCGTCTACGAAAAATCGCCGAAGCCCGTATTGCACTGTGACGATGCGTCGGTTATCGGCGCGCCGTATTTTATCATGGAACGCGTAAACGGCATTATCTTACGCGGGCATACGATAAGCGAAGTATCCCCTTCTGCCGACGAAATGCACGCGCTTTCTATCGCTACTATTGACAATATGGTCGCTTTACACCAGTTGGATATTCGCCATAGCAGGCTCCTGGAATTGGGCAAACCCGAGGGGTACGTGGCGCGCCAGATAGGCGGTTGGATAGACCGCTACTACAAATCGGCTACCGATGTCATCGAAAACATGGACCGGGTCACCCAGTGGCTGCAACTCAACGAACCCGCCGATGGCTCACCCACGCTGATACACAACGATTACAAATACGACAACCTGGTGCTGAACCCCGACAACCTGGCCCAGATCGAAGCTGTGCTGGATTGGGAGATGGCCACTATCGGCGACCCACTGATGGACCTGGGCACTACGCTGGCTTATTGGTCTGAGCCCCACGAAGCTAAAGCGCTTCCGCTGGCTGCAGCCATTCCTACCTGGCTGCCCGGCAATCTCAACCGGGAGGAATTGGTGGCTCGCTACGCCGTCCGCAGCGGCCGCGATGTGTCGAATATTCTGTTTTATTTTGTGTACGGTACTTTCAAGGTTGCTGTGATTGTGCAACAGATTTATGCCCGCTATAAAAAAGGGCTTACCAAAGACCCCCGTTTTGCTTCGTTGATCGATGCGGTGCATTTTTTTGCCGGCCAGGCCGTCAAGGCTATTGAGGCCAAGCGTATCAGTAATCTCTGAGTGAATTACGAATTACGGAATTACGGATTACGAATGATTTTCAATTTTCTTATTATCAATTAATTAATTAATAAAAAAATTCGTAATTCGTAATTTGGCATTCGTCATTTCACAGCATTCCTTCATCGGCGAAACTCCAGTAGCTTGTGCCGCCGATAATGAGGTGGTCGAGAACGGGGAGTTCCACCATCTCGCCTGCTTTCACCAGCTTGCGGGTGAGGTCGATATCGGCCTGGCTGGGGCTGAGATTGCCGGAGGGGTGATTGTGACACAGAATAATGGCACAGGCCCTGCCTTCGATAGCCTTTCGGAAGATAATCTTGGCGTCGACAACCGTGCCCGTCATGCCGCCGGAGCTGATTTGTTCTTTCCCGATTACGCGATTAGCCCTGTTGAGCAACAGAATCCAGAATTCTTCGTGGAGCAGATCCGACAGCAGGCTGCCGATGGCGTTGAAGGCATCCTGGCTGCCGCGTATCTGGGGTTTTTCGCGGATTACGGATAGTTGCCGGCGGCGACCAAGTTCCATTGCTGCGGCAATAGCGAGCGCTTTGGCTTCGCCAATGCCTTTGCACGACATTAATTTTGGAAGTGGACGATTTCCCAGTTCGTTCAGGTCGTAATTAACGCTTTGCAGTATTTGCCTGGCCAATTCTACGGCTGAAGTATCGGCGGTACCCGTGCGCAGCAGGATAGCCAGCAATTCGGCGTCGGTAAGGTGCTGTTTGCCTTTGCGCAGCAACTTTTCGCGCGGGCGGTCTTCTTCGGCCCAGGCTTTGATGGAGGATGC
>JAEUUQ010000448.1 GCA_016787505.1 Saprospiraceae bacterium
TCCAGATACCCAATATTTTCACTCCCGACGGCAACGACCGCAACGACGCCTTCAAGGTCTTCTACAAAGGAGGTTATGTGGTTGAATCGTTCAAGGTATTCAACCGCTGGGGGCAATTGGTGTACGAAGGACAAGGCGATAACGCTGGTTGGGACGGCACGTACAAAAACGAACCCGCCCCTTCAGACGTATACATTTACCGCGTTATGCTCACACTCGGCGACCTGGAATACGAGTTGAAAGGGGATGTTACTCTGATAAGATAATTTGCTAATGTGCTGATTTGCTGATGTGCTGATAATCAATGGTTATTAGCAAATCAGCAAATCAGCACATCAGCACATCACCCCTTTTCCGGCCGCAGGCTCCTCACCGTTTTCCCGGCTTGCCATAATTCGCTTTCGCGCAATTGGCGGAGTTCTTCTTCCAAGCCCTGGCGGTAGTCGGCCTGGCTATTCGAATCGATAGAGCGCTGGGCTTCGTGGCCGGCGGCTACGCTATCGTACAACTCGTTAAATACCGGCAGCACCGCATCGCGGAAGCGGTTTTTCCAGTCTAACGCGCCGCGCTGAGCCGTAGTAGAGCAGTTGGCGTACATCCAGTCCATGCCGTTTTCGGCAACCAAGGGCATCAGACTTTGCGTGAGTTCTTCCACCGTTTCATTGAAAGCTTCGCTGGGCGAGTGCCCGCGCTGGCGAAGCACCGAGTATTGCGCCTCAAACAAGCCCTGGATTGCGCCCATAAGGCTGCCCCGCTCACCGGTGAGGTCGCTGTAGACTTCATTTTTGAAGGTGGTTTCAAACAAATAACCCGACCCGATACCGATGCCCAATGCAATAACGCGATCGTAAGCGCGGCCTGTCGCATCCTGATAGATAGCGTAGCTGGAATTGAGGCCGCGGCCTTCCAGAAACAAGCGGCGCAGGCTCGTACCCGAACCTTTGGGCGCCACCAGTATCACGTCGATGTCCGCAGGCGGCACGATGCCGGTGCGGTCGCTATAGGTAATACCGAATCCGTGCGAAAAGTAGAGTGCTTTGCCGGCTGTAAGCAACGGCTTTATAGCAGCCCATTGGGCAATCTGAGCGGCATCGGACAGCAGATACTGAACGATTGTAGCCTTCGAGACGGCCTCTTCGATGTCAAAGAGCGTTTCGCCGGGCACCCAACCGTCGGCCACTGCTTTGTCCCAGGTCTTGGAAGGCCTGCGCTGGCCAATGATAACCTTGAAACCATTGTCGCGAAGGTTCATCGCCTGGCCGGGGCCTTGTACGCCGTAGCCGATAATAGCGATCACTTCATCCCGTAATACCTGCTGAGCTTTCGCCAAAGGAAATTCTTCTCTGGTAACGACGTTTTCTTCCACGCCGCCAAAATTCAATTTTGCCATATGTTTAATGCTTTAGTAACCTAACAAATGTCTTTCGTAGGTAAGTCGAAGTATAAACGAGAAGAGTATTTTGGCTATTAGGTTAAGGAAGTGCTGCAAAGAAACGACTTTTTGGGAATTTAAGAATGCCGGCTGAAATTATTTTAACTGTTCCTCCGGCAATGTGATTCCCGAAAAGTGGTAATAAGCCGCGCAGGCGCCTTCCGAAGAGACCATCGGTGCGCCAAGCGGGTTCTCGGGTTTGCACTTCGTGCCGAAGTTGGGACAGTCAAATGGCTTTTTGATGCCTTTCATGATCTCACCGGCTATGCACTCCGCGTTATCGACGGGATTGCCGGCAGGAATCTCAAATTTATCCTCGGCATCGTATTCGGCCAGATCGGGTTTTACTTTGTAGCCGCTTTGGGGAATGACATCGAGTCCGCGCCACATGCGGTCGGTCACCTCGAATACTTGTGAAATGGTATCTTTAGCGGCAGGGTTGCCTTCTTCGCGCACCATTCGGGCGTATTGGTTTTCCAGTTCTGCGCGTCCATCTTCCAGTTGCTTGACGGTCATATAAATACCCTGCAAGAGATCGGCCGGTTCAAAACCCGTCACTACAATAGGCACGCGGTATTTTTCTACAAGCGGGTAATATTCGGAAATGCCCATGATTGTACATACGTGGCCGGCAGCGAGAAATCCGTTGACCCGGCTTTCGGGGTCGTCCATGATGGCCTCGATGGCCGGCGGCACCAATACGTGAGAAGCGAGAATACTGTAATTATGCAGGCCTTGTTTTTGGGCCATCAATACCGACAACGCATTAGCGGGCGCCGTGGTTTCAAAACCTACGGCAAAAAAGACCACTTGTTTATCAGGATTTTGGGCGGCAATCTGCACGGCCTCCAGCGGTGAATACAAAATGCGTATATCGGCGCCGCGGGCTTTGGCTTCGAGCAGACTACCCTTTGAACCCGGCACGCGCAGCATATCGCCAAAAGAACAGACCACTACCCCACTATCTGCCAGCCAAATCGCCTTGTCGATGATCTCGACGGGCGTCACGCATACCGGGCAACCCGGCCCGTGGATCATATTGATTTCTTTGGGCAATAGCTGCAAAATGCCATTTTTGACCAGGCTGTGGGTTTGTCCGCCGCATACTTCCATAATCGACCATGGGCGCGTCACCAGCTTGTGAATGGCCTCCAGATATTGCTCCACTACCCCCGCGTCGCGGTATTCCGATAAGAATTTCATGGCTGCAAACAGTTGTTCAAGTTGTCAAGTTACGATGTTTTGTTTTTAAACCCGAATTCGCCGGACAATTTTTGCGTCCCAGGGCCGTATTGTTGCCCGGAATGATATTTATCATTGAAAAAAACAGAGAAAAGTCAATACAAATCTCCTTGTTAATTCCTACATCGCAAGTGTAAATCCTGTGATTATGGCATGGGTTATCGTATTAGCGGTCATTCTAGGAATGCTCTTTATTATATTGTGGCTTCCCCTCGAATTAGAGATTGATTCTCAAAAAGATGTATACCGGGCTGCTTGGTCGCGCATCATCGACTTCAGGATGATTCCGGATGAGAAAGGCTTGAACTGGTTTTTTAGGGTTTTTAATAAAAAAATAAACATTTCGAATACTCCTCAAAAAAGCGCTCCTGAGCAGACAAAACCTGCCCCCAAAAAGAGAAGCCCCTTCCCTACCCGCCTGATATGGTCCATGCTGAAAAACCTGCCCCGCGCCTTCCGGATCAAGCGTTTTCGCATCAACTGGGACACCGGCGATTTTATAAGAAACGCCCACTTGTATCCGCTGTTTTACTTGTGGAGCAACCGGCGCATGCAGCTGGGAATCAACTTTATGGGGCAGCAGGAAGTAGCCATTTTCGTGCAAACGCGCTTGTTCAGCTTAGCGCAGGCGTTTTTGCGCGCTTATTTTTCATATAAATTCAAGTAGCCATGAAATCTAATTATGATGAAGTGCTTGGCAAAGTCACGGAATTCCTGACCAATGAAGCGCGCACGGAAACCGTCGTAGGCAAAGAATTCAAACTCGGCGAATTCACCTGCGTACCCGTTATCCGGGTTGGATTAGGCTTCGGATTCGGCGGCGGCGAGGGCGGCGATGAAAAACAAGGACACGGCTTTGGAAGCGCCAGCGGTGGCGGCGTAGGCATGGAACCACTCGGCTTTTTGGTAAGCAGAGGCCCTGAAATTTCGTTTATCCCCTCCAGGGTTAGCAAAGGACTGTATGCAGCGATGGAAAAAGTACCTGATGTGTTGGAGAAATTCCTGGCCGGCAAGGAAAAAGAAACGGCACACGCTAATTAGTGTCCGTCTTTATAGTCCGATAGCTGCGTTACGCTCGCCCCCAAAATCGGTCATTTACGCGGGTAAACTCCCGTTTTTGGGGGCTTCGCGTGCCTTGCTCTCGAACTCTAAAGAGCAGACACTCGACTAAATGGACAGACACTAATTAACGCAACACAGGGCGCCTCACAAGTCTAACTAACTTGGGTCCTTCTATTCCGACTTATGAGGCGTCCATTAAATGTTAGCATTATGCTTCGCTGGTTTTTGATTCTATTGCTCGTGTTTTTATCCGCGGGTGCGTTTTACGGCGGCATTTCCATGCTACTCGATCCAAGCGGCCGGTTATTGCAGGCCTCTACCGACATGCTGCAAGGATCTCCTTTTCACAATTTTACAGTTCCCGGCATTATCCTCTTGCTATTTAACGGCGTCATTCCCCTTGTCGCCGCCGTCGGACTAATCCTGAGAAAACCAGCGGCTCCCCTACCCTGGCTGCCTTTGTTCAAAACACGCCACTGGGCCTGGACGCTCGCCCTGGCTTCGGGGATCATACTCAGCACCTGGATCGCCGTACAAATAGCGATGATAGGTTATTGGAGCGAGTTTCCCATACAGGCATTTTATGGGGGGCTGGGGCTGTTGATAATAGTATTGTGCGGGCTGACTTACCATACCAACGTGGCCACTCCCTGGGGAGGTACCGAGTAGCGACTTGGCGACTGTACGACTGTACGACTATACGACCGTACGAATTGGGAAACATTCCGTTCTCCAGCGACCAGAATATCAACTTCATTTCCATCCTGGTCATAATGCTTTTTATCATCTACCTTTTCAATATTACCCTCTCCGTCAACTTTATAGGTTTCTTCTTTTCGTCCATCAGGATCGATCAATCGGATAGGATTTCCAAGCACATAGTTATAAGGAGACCATGAAAGGCTTCTTTCCGCCAACGGATCCACTGCCCACCACCGCCCCGCCGCCGGGTCTTGCCACCTGGCGCCGAAGTCGTACCAATGCAACCCAAAATCTTCATTCAGCTCTTTGGCGTTGTACTGGTATATGTTTCTGGGGCCGATGGCGCCGTACCACAGGCCTTCGTGGTTGAGACAGAAGAACTTGCGCGACTATGCGACTGTGCTATCTTTGCAGGTCGTTGAGCGGAGTCGAAACGCGACTTTGCGACGTATCAAAGCTAAACATAGCCGGCGTCACTTTTTACGATCTGGCTGGGTACCCCGACATTCGGTTTCTTTTGCAGGCAAAACCTGCCTGCTGTCGGGATTGATCTTCACGCCGGGGCATTTAGCCTGCATTTTTTGACAGCGTGAAGATCAAAATTAAGAAATTATAGCTTATTGTCAAATCCTTGTGCGGGTCGATATTCATATTCCCATCTGCAATATCAAGCCACTGCTGCAAGGTAATTTTTGTATGTCTAAAATAGAAACGGGTCATACCCAGGATAATGATCATACCCAGATTGATACCAAACATAGTATGCCCATAACTCCCATAAAATCCCTAGTGAAGTGACCCCAAAAACCACCCATGTTATACGTGAGTACTGCCTGTCAGGCTTGTTTAGTAATGAAAAAGCACATATTCCTGTGCTTAAAAACAAAATCGCAAGAACAATTCTCCATATCTTGTATAAAAGTATAGAGGTAAATTGCAGGTGGTCACTATTAGAGCCAATTCCATAGATTCTAATAAAATCATCTGGATTTTCGTAAAAAGTAAGTAGATCCAAAAAATTGGCGCCTGCCTCCAAACAGCAGTATAGTCCACAAAAGATTAACATTAATCGCATAACTATTATACAATAGAGGACAACGAACTGAGCTTTATTCCGAGCCTATATCATGCCCAAAACTTGGCGGTGCGAAGAAAAAAATGCCTTACTCTGCGGGCCTCGCGGTTTTACCACACCAACGTGACCACCCCCTGAGGCGGTACCGAATAATCGAACCTCTTATTACCCTGATTAACAGAAAAAGTAGTGTACGCTGTGCCGTAATTGCAAACTACCATGGCTTTGGTACCATCTGTATTTTGGAAGGCTACAGCTTCCACATTGCTCAGCGTTTGCGGCACTTCGGCAGTAATGCGCACGGCGCCCGGCCTGACAAATTTGGAGAAGTGGGCGATAGCGTAATATTCTTCGTTGTAGGTCACTTGCCCGCTCACGGTATTTACGGTGATCACACCCCGGCAATTGCTGCAGCCGCCGTTTTGGGGGCCGTAACCCTGATCGAGAGCCAGGTTCCAGAGCAAAGCCGTTTTCGACCAGTTTAAGGCCGTGCCGATAAAGATGTTTTTCATGTTCCACATCAGGTTATCGCTGAAGTTGGTGGCCCAGGCGCCGCCGGAGATTTCGGTGAAGTACAAACCCTTGTCGGGGTGGGCATTGTGCACCACGCTCATGGCCGATACCTGTCCGCCGTAAGCGTGAAACGCCGAGCCGGCTACGTAATTCCTGGCTTCCTGGTCGTTCAGGATGGAAATGGCGTAGTCGGTATTGTCCCAGTTGTGGTCGTAGACGATGATTTTGGTGTTCAATCCCGCCGCCATAAACTTTGGCCCGAGGTAAGATTTGATAAACAGCAATTGCTCGCCGCTCTGCATTTCCATACAGGGATAATTGGCCGTAAAATACAAGGGTTCGTTTTGCGGCGTGACTGCATCGATGGTGATACCCTCTTGCTGCATTTGCTCCACGTATTTTACAAAATAATTGGCGTACACCTCGTAGCAATTGGGTTTGAGCTTACCCCCTTTCAGATTGCCGTTGGTTTTCATCCAGGCCGGCGGACTCCAGGGCGTGCCCATGAGCTTGATGTCGGGCGAAATGGCGATGATATCTTTGAGTACGGGGATCACATCCTGGCGATCCTGGGCCAAGGAGAACTGCTGCAAGCTAAAGTCGGTTTGCCCGGCCTGCATGTCGTTATAGGTAAAATCAGACAGAGAGAAGTCGGAAGCGCCCATGGTAAGGCGCAAGTAGGATATACCTATGCCATCTTCCGGATCAAAGAGTGCTTCGAGCGTTTTTTGACGGGTTACGGCGTCCATTTCCTGATTAAACAACCAGGCCGAGGAGCCGGTCAACGCCGCGCCGTAACCTTCTACTGTTTGATAAGTGACAGCAGTATCGACTTCAATTACCGACCAGTTAGACGGCGAAACGGGTTTAATCAAGATATCTGCTTCTTTATTAAAAAGCTTGACTTTGTCGCCCCGGGTCAGCCAGGCCTGGGCTTTGCCGATCGAAGTGGTATCGGGAATATTGACGTCGTCGTCGTTGTCTTTTTTACAGGAGGAGACGCTGCTTAATACGAAGGCGAGCGCGAGCAGCAGAAGGGCACGGTAGTTGATTAAATTTGATAGGTTCATGGCGGTATATGTTATTTATTTTACCACAGAGGACACAGAGTTTCCACAGAGCGAGCGTTTCTATGACTCTGTGATCCCTCTGTGTAACTCTGTGAAACTCTGTGGTTAAAAATTCCAGGCCCAAATCTAGTACCCCGGATTCTGGATCAATTTCGTGTTTTTATCCAATTCTGCCTGCGGTATAGGCCAAAGCAGTCTATCCTGATTCAGCATATAACCCAGGTTAACGCCCCCTACGCCCGTAGCATTATTCATCACCTCAATGGCCCTGCCGGTGCGCTTGAGGTCGTACCAGCGGTGACCCTCGTAAGCCAGCTCAAGCCGTCGTTCTTTTTCTATAGCCAGACGCATGGCCGCCTGTGTGGTGGCGGTAGTATTGGGCAAATTCACGCGGGTTCTGATCTGGTTGACCAAAGCTGCAGCGCCCGGCGTATCGCCCAGTTCATTCAACGCTTCGGCTTTGAGCAACAAGATGTCAGCCAAGCGGATGAAGATATAGTTCTGGTTGCTGCCTTCGTTGAAATTGCGGTATTTGTTGATAAAAGGATACATCGTTTGCGGCCAATGCGCGTCGGACCATCTGCCCGATACATCGAGGAAGACGATCGAGGCATTTTTCCGGATCAGGTCGTTTTCGTCGTCGAAGGCTTTGACCAGGTCGTTTGACGGCAGGTTGAACTTTTTCCAATCCAATCCCCGGAATATCTTGGTACCCCAGTTGCCGTCGGTAATGCCGCCGTTGTAGTTGATCTCAAATATAGCTTCCGAAGAGTTTTCGTGCAGGTTGTCCCACAAATGGTCATAACTCGACAGCAGGCTATACGGGCCGGCAATGACGGCGTCGCAGTATTGCTTCACTTTGTTCCAATCGTGGGGCTCTTTCGTGGCGTATACTTTGGCCAGCATAGCATTGACGGCGCCCGTGGTCGCAAAGCCTTTATGCAAGGCCGTGGGCTTCACATTGGCCAGAGCTACCTCAAGGTCCGTTATTATTTGGGCATACACTTCTTCTTTCGGCATCCGCGGCGGGAAGAGGATAGGATAAATATCAGGCAAGATATCTACGCTGATGGTTCTGATCTCCGTGAGTTGCAGCGGCACGTCGCCCCACAGTTGTACCAGTTGGAAATACATAAAAGCCCGGATAAAGGAGGCTTCGCCGAGTATTTCGTTTTTGCGGGCAGCCGTCAGAGCCGGGTCGTCCACTGCGTTTACGTTGTTGATCACCGTATTGGCTTTGCCGATGGTCGAATACAGATAAGCCCAGTCCCGGCTCACGTTGGTATTGGTGGCGTCGAGCTTATAGTCGTCGATTTGAAAGTTGGCGGGGTTGTCGCCGCCGGCATAAGCGTCGTCCGACTGGGCGTCGCCATTTACGAAGTAGTCGAGCTGATAATATTCGTTTTTAAAATCGGCGTATACCCCCGCCAGGGCCGCTTCTACCTCTTGTGCAGTGTGGTACAACACCGAATCGGTAGACGTATTATCTACAGCAATACCCTGGGCTACCGGCTCCAGTTCGAGAAAATCTTCGCACGACTGGAAGGAAAAGGCCAGGAGTATGGTGGTCAGAAAAAGGATTGTTTTTTTCATCGGAACGTTTTTTTTAAAATTCCACATTAAAGCCTACCGTCACGGTTATCGCCTGCGGATAAGTGCCGTAGTCAATACCCAATTCGGTGGCGCTCCTGCCAAAAGCGTTTACTTCAGGGTCAAATCCGCTGTATTTGGTAAAGGTAAGCAGATTTTGACCGGTAGCATACACGGATACTTGCTGCAACCCTGTAGGTTTTTGTCTGCGCTCAATAAGTCTGTAGAGCAATGTCACAGACTTTAAGCGCACATAAGAACCGTCTTCCACGAAACGGGTGGAGTTGCGCACATTGTCTACTCTGCCGCCGCCGACAGCCCTCGGAATATCGGTATCCCGGTTATCGGGCGTCCAGCGTCGCAATACGGCTACCGACTGGTTTTTGCTGTCAAACATGCCTTCGAGGTCTATGCGGGTGGCGTTGTAGATATCGTTGCCGTAGCTGCCCTGGAAGAAGAAATTGAAGTCGAAACGCTTATACGTAAACGAATTCGTAAGACCGAATACAAAGTCGGGCTGTGCATTGCCGATCACCGTGCGGTCGCCGGTATCAAAAACGCCGTTGCCATTGACATCGCGGTACCTCAAATCGCCCGTTTCGGGGTCTACGCCGTCCGACACATAGCCGAAGAATGAGCCCAATGACAAGCCTTCCCGCACGATGGCCACATCCTGGTTATTGCTGTATATGCGGCCGAAGTAGTACACGTCGGTGTAATCCAGCGAAATGACTTTATTTTTATTAAAAGAAATATTAAAATCGGTATTCCACCTCAGCTTTCTGTCCATATTGACCGTGGAGATATTAAATTCAATACCCTTGTTTTCAATCTGTCCGGCATTGGTCTGAATGGTCGTAATAGGCAGTGAATTAGACAATTGCACATCCAACAGTACGTCGTCCGTTTTTTTGATATACGCGTCTATATTGAAGTTGACCCGGTAGTTCAGGATAGAAAGGTCGATACCGATATTGGATTGCGAGGTGGTTTCCCAGCGCAGGTCGGGGTTGCCGTAAGATACCTGCACGGCAGCCGGCCCCGATAGCGGGTTGGTGGACGTTCTGCGGTAATAAGAGATCAACCCGTAGCGCGCATAGTTGGAAATGCCTTCCTGGTTGCCGTTTTTGCCCCAGCCGCCGCGCAATTTCAAATCGTCGATAAACGACAGGTTTTGCATAAAAGGTTCTGCCGAAAGACGCCATGCCACAGAGAACGACGGCATCGTGCCCCAGTGCTGCGCCAATTTGGAGGAACCGTCCCGGCGCAAGCTGGCCGTCAGGTAATATTTATTATTAAAATCGTACGTAGCGCGGCCAAAAAACGAGGCCAGCGACCATTCCTGGATATTTGTGCTGGCGGTGATATTATTGGCGGCATTCAGGGTAGTGACCGACACATTATCGGGAAAGTCGTTTCCTTCGATATAGGAGTCATTCCAGCGTTGTTTCTGGAGACTGCTGCCTGCAAGGACTGAAAAATTGCTCCTGCCGATCGATTTGACATAGTTGAGCGTATTTTCCCACAGCCAGGTCGAGGTATTACTTTTGTCAGCGCGGCCTATTCCGTTTTGGCTGCGGCCAAACGTAGTGCGGAAAGGATCCAGGTAGTAATCCCATTGGTGTGCATTCAGGTCGATGCCCACATTGGTTTTAAATGTCAATCCTTCCAAAAGTTTTACATCGGCCGTCACGTTGCCAAACAGGCGGTTGTCAAGGGCTTGCTGTTTGGGGCCTTCCATATAAGCCACAGGGTTTTCCCAGGAGGGCTGGAAGGGGTTCGGATCAAATTGCCCGCTGCCGTCGTCATTATAGATATTCAGAAACGGGGGCGTATTGAGCGCACTCATAATCACGCCTCCCCTGCCCGAACTGGCGTTGTCGGGGGTGTCTTTGGTCTTTGAATGCAATGCATTTATACTGGCGCCGATCTTCAGCCAGGGCTTCAGGTCGTTGTCCAGGTTTAGTCTGAAAGAATACCTGTCGAAGCGGGCGGGGCGCACGATGCCTTCATTATTCAAATAACCTGCGGATAAAAAGTAGCGCGATTTGTCATTGCCACCGGAATAAGAGAGCTGGTAAGACTGGTTTTTACCGGTGCCGAAAACTTCTTTGCTCCAGTCGTTAAAATCAGTTTGAGAAGGGTCGAGTGCGCCTGGGATGATTTCGTCCATCAAGTCGCGGTATCCTTTTGTTGATAGTACTTCAACCGTTTTTCTCAACCGGGAAATACCGGCGTAAGCATCAAGGCGGATCACCGGCGTATTTTCCTTGCCTCGCTTCGTCGTAATGAGTACAACGCCGTTTGCTGCCCGGGCGCCGTAGATAGCCGCCGAAGAGGCGTCTTTGAGTACGCTCATCGTGGCAATATCGGTAGGGTTCAGCCCGCGAATATCGGTAGTCGGCACTCCGTCTACCACGTAGAGGGGTTCGTTGCCTGCC
>JAEUUQ010000495.1 GCA_016787505.1 Saprospiraceae bacterium
TCATTTACCTGAGGTACCAAATAGGGGTACCGCTCCCTGATAACGCTCGGCGATAAACAGAATTGAAAGCGTATTGTCGGAGAAAAATTACTTCAGGAAAGACTGGAGTTTCATGGCTACTCCCATATCGCCTTTCACTTTAATTTTTCCGCTCATAAAAGCCATCATCGGGTTCAGGTCGCCCTTCATCATGGCTTCCAGGTCTTCCAGTTTGATGCTGACTGTGCAGTCGGCGTCTTTGTTTTCGGTGCTTACCACGTTGCTATCGCCGGTGCCGTCGAGCAGGATTTGCTGATCGCCGAAATCGAACTTGAGCGAAGAGCCCAGGCTAGTAGCTGTAGCCGCTCTGCTTGTGATGGCGTTCAGCGTTGATTCAAAACTCATATTGATGTTATTTTATGATAAATAAACGTTTTGTGTGTATGGGTTGATCAGCTGAATTTGTAAAAAAACTTACCCAGCCGGGTCGTTAATTTAGAAAAAGGAGGAAAAAGCATGCTCAATGTACCCAGGTATCGCCTGATGATGCTGCGCTCGTTAGAAAATGCTTCAAAGCCGTGATAACCGAGAGATTTGCCGATGCCGCTGTTGTTGACGCCGCCGAAAGGCAGGGGGGGGTTGCTGAACCCCAGGTTGTAATCGTTGATGCAGGTGGTGCCGGCAGAAGTGTGTTTTACGATATAGTTGATTTGACTGGAACTGCCGCTGGTAATATACATCGTAAGCGGTTTAGGTCGACGGTTCACGATATCGAGGGCCTGGTCGAGATGGTCGTAAGTCACCACGGGCAAAACCGGGCCAAAAATCTCCTCGTGCATGATATCCATTTCTTCGGTAACAGCCGTGAGTAAAGTGGGGGCAATATAGCGTTCGGCTTCGTTGTAAGTAGCGCCCATTTCCACCTTTGCGCCTTTTTCTATTGCATCATCGATGAGGTGTTTTATGCGTTGAAAATTGCGGTCATTGATCACGCGCGCCAGGTCGGGCGATTGGTCTATTCCTTTGTTATTTGGGTTATACATTTTATTAACTGCGGCGGCAAAGCCCTCCACAAAAGAAGAGAGGTGCGGTTTGGGCAGCAGCACATAGTCGGGGCCGATGCAGGTTTGTCCGTCATTCATCAATTTCGCCCAGGCGATTTTAGCGGCATGGTTTTTTATGCGGATATTGGCGCCAATGATCACCGGCGATTTGCCACCGAGTTCGAGTGTGACAGATGCCAGGTGTTTTGCGGCGGCAGCCATCACTATTTTTCCCACATGGGGACTGCCTGTAAAATGGATATGGTTGAACGGCATCTCGAGTAAAGCCTGTGCCGTCGATACCTCGCCTTCTATTACCGCCACTTCGCTTTCATCAAACAGGGTATCGATCATTTTTTTCATAAAGGCAGAAGTATGGGGCGCCAACTCAGAAGGTTTGATGATGACGGCGTTGCCGGCGGCAATAGCGTAGGACATCGGGCCGAAAGCCAGGTTTACCGGGTAATTCCAGGGAGAGATAATAAGCGCCAAACCTTTCGGCTCGCACAAAATATGCGAAGTTGTACCGGCCAGAGGTGTAATAGTAGGCACGTTTTTGGCATGCATCCAATGGCGAAGTTGCCTGCATATATAGCGAATCTGGCTTTGCACCACTCCGACTTCGGTGAGAAACACTTCGGCTTCAGGTTTGCGAAAATCGGCATGCATAGCATCAGCCAGTGCCCTGAAGTTATTCTCGTCGAGTAGGTAGCGCTCCAGTTTTTTTAGTTTGGCTATACGTGCCGCAGCTGTTGCATCTTTTAGTTTTTGAAGATTGGCCTGTTGTAAAGCAAAAATGCGCTTGATATGTGAAGTCGTATCGGTAGTCAAGGTTAAGGACATGATGCTACTTGTTAGTTTGAATTTATTTAGCTATTCCCAGACAATTTCCGCCTGTTGGGCATACCAGTTGCTGAGCATTGGGGCGTAATGCTGGGCCAGCACGTTTCGTTTAATTTTCATAGTGGGTGTCAGCATGCCGTTGTCAACGGTCCAATCTTCTTTTACCACCACCACTTTCCCCAGTCGTTCATAATTAGCCAAGCCGGTATTCACTTCGTTTAAGTTGTCGAGTAGACTTTTTGAAACGCTTTTTCGGTCCGATTGTTTGCCGATTTCCGACAACACGACAAGTGCTACCGGTTGGGGTAAGGTGAGGCCAACGATACAAATTTGTTCTATAAAACTGTTTTTAGCGAATCCCCATTCTATTGGCGCCGGCACGATAAATTTGCCTTTTGCCGATTTGAAAGTATCGGCTACGCGGCCGGTGATGCGGAGGTAGCCTTCGGCGTCGAGTTCGCCCTGGTCGCCCGAGTACAGCCACCCGTCGCGGAGTACCTCCTTGGTTTTGTCTTCAGCTTTGTAATAGCCCATCATCGTCCAGGGGCTGCGGGTCACCACCTCGCCGTTATCGGGGTCGATGCGGATTTCCACGTCGGGCAGCGCGACACCGACCGTACCTGATTTCACGCGGGCATAAGGCATAAGCGTACATCCGCCGCAGTTTTCGGTTTGGGCGTATACTTCCTGTATGACTATGCCAATGCGTTTGTACCACTCTTTGAGTACATCGGGGGTAGGCGCAGCGCCGGTGAGCAGTATATTGGCCTTGTCGAGGCCTAAGCCGGTGATAATTTTCTTTTTTATCAATCCGGAAAGAATGGGAATTTTTAGAAAAATATCCAGTTTCTTTTGCGGCAGTCGCTCCAGAATACCGAGTTGAAATTTGGTCCAGATGCGCGGAACGGCCATAAAAAGCGTGGGTTTGGTATAGCGCAGGTTTTGGGCAAACCTGTCGAGCGATTCGGCAAAATAGATCGTTCCGCCTGTAAGAAAACAGGCCAGCTCTACAATAATGCGCTCGGCAATGTGATTGAGGGGCAGGTAAGAAAAAAAGCGATGCTCGTCGCCTTGGAATAGTTTGAGAATATTGTGTTGTTTTTCCATTTCCATGAGAGCGGTGGGGGCATAATAATCGAGCATCACCCCTTTGGGCGTACCGGTAGTGCCCGAAGTAAACAGGATAGTCCACAAGGCGTGGATATCGGGCGCCGGATTTTCAGTAAGAGGTTTGGTATCGGCAATCCATTCATCCCATTGCAGGCCTTCTGTCACATTTGAGTTGCCGGGATAATGGGGGAAAGCGATAATTGGAATATCGGCGGGTACACCTTCTTTCATCAATTCCCAGTTGTCGAGTTTTCCTACAAAAATAGCCTTTATATCGCCGAGGCGAATCACTTCATCTAATTGGGAAGCGCTGAGTGTGGGATAAAAAGGCACCGACACATATCCGCCGATCATCATGGCCAGATCGGCTAATACCCAGTGGTAACAATTTTTGGATACCATTCCGATATGATCGCCTGGTTGATAACCCATTTTACGAAGGGCAGCAGCTACTTTTCTGGCTATTTGTCCGGCTTCGCCCCAGGAAATTGTTTTCCATTCTTCGCCAAAGGGTTGTCGCAAAAAAGGTGCATGAGACTTTGTAGCTTCCCATTGGTAAAAAAGCTCAACGGCAGAGCGAAGTGTATTATCGGGATAAGGCATGCGTCTAGTGGTTTTAGAAAAATAATCTGGGTATTCAGCGATGTTAAGATAGCCATAAAGGCATTACAATTCAAACATATTTCCCCACAAACGCTGGCCGCCGTCCACATACACCGTTTCGCCGGTAATATAGGCTGCCATAGGGCCGGCCAGAAAAAGCGTTAGCCAGGCCACTTCGTCTACTGAGCCCAGTCTTTTCATAGGTATAGTACGCTCGATGCCCTGTATCATTTCGGGCGGATAGTTATCGAGCCCTGAGCTCAAAATAATGCCAGGCGCCACTGCATTTATGCGG
>JAEUUQ010000502.1 GCA_016787505.1 Saprospiraceae bacterium
TTCCTCGCCTACTGTCGGCGATATCGTAGCGGCGGATTACCGGGCTGCGGAAGTATTCAAGCGCTTTGGCATCGATTTTTGCTGCGGCGGTAAAAAAACGATGGCGGAAGTCTGCCGCGATAAAGGCGTCGACCTGGCTACACTGGAGGCTGCTCTGCAGCAAATCGAGCAGGTGACCACCGAGCACGACGAAGACGCCGACCGTTGGCCTCTGAGTTTTCTGGTAGATTATATCATGTACGTACATCACAGTTATGTGAGGCGCAAAGTGCCGCTCCTGTTGCAATACAGCGAGAAAGTAGCGCGTGTACACGGCCGTTACCACCCCGAAACGATAGAAATCGCCCGCCTGTTTAACGAACTCCAGGAAGACCTGCTGGCGCATATGCACAAAGAGGAACACATCCTTTTTCCGTATATCAAAAACCTGGAGGCAGGTACCGGCCCTGCCCGCCCGCCTTTCGGCACGGTGCAGAACCCCATTCGTATGATGGAAACGGAACACGAAGCCGCCGGCGAAATCATGCACCGCATCGGCGAAATAAGCGGACATTACAGCCCTCCCGCCGAAGCATGCAATACCTATCGCGTGCTCTATGCCATGTTGCGCGATTTTGAAAATAACCTGCACCGCCACGTGCACCTCGAGAACAATGTGTTGTTTCCCCGGGCGGTAGCATTGGAACGCGCGTAGAGACGCAATTTTTACGCCTCTACCTGTTGCTATTTTCCAGGCTGTCGATTAATGGATTCACCCCGGCATCGTACATTGATTTCATCATCCATTCAACCAGCCAGCCTGTTTTTTCAGGGCTACCCCCTTTGATAGGCGGGTGGGGGTCGTACTCCATGTCGAGCATGACGCCTTTGGCGAATTTCCCCCCCCAATTGTCTTTCAAAATGGCGAGCGACATATCCATGCCGGCAGTAACGCCCGCAGAAGTCCAGTATTTGCCATCCTGTGTGTAGCGTTCATTGGCGGGTATGGCGCCGTATTTTTTCAAAAACTCCTCCTCGCGGTACCAATTGGTAGAGGCCTTTTTGCCCTTCAACAAACCTGTTGCCCCTAATATCCAGCCTCCTGTGCAAACGGAAGAGGTGTAAGTTGTGTGTTGGTCTATCATCCGTATCCATGCGTGCAGTTTTTTATCGTAGGTTGCTTCTATGGTGCCTTTGAAACCTCCGGGGATAACCAAAATGTCGAGGCGATTAACGGAATCAATGACGGTATTCGGCACGATTTCTACACCCATGACGGTCTTGATGTTGCCGGGCTTGATTGCTATCAGGCGAGTTGTTGCCCCCGTTTGCCCCAGTATGTACCTCGGCCCCATGAAGTCCAGATCATTAACCCCGTCATAAACTAAAATGCCGATGTCTTTTATGTTGTACTTGGGTTTACCCAAAATGGCATCCATTATCATAGAGTGGTTCTCCGTCGTAATGCTATCGGGCAGGGTTTTCTGCAGCAAGCTGTCTTCAGGAGATTCTTCGCCGGCAGTACTTGCCTGGCTATCGGAATGTGGCGGGTTGTTGCATGAGGCCAGGGACAAGGCTGTTAGGAAGCAAATGAAAAGGTATTTCATATTCAGGTGTTGAAATGCTATGAATGGATGTTCAGCGCTACTGCATTTTCACCGTTTTCTTTTTGCTGTCTTTTTTTCCAGCTTTCTTTCAAAAACCAAATCGCAAGTACATTAAAGAGGAGGGTAAAAACAGCTTCAGGTATACCCCGGAACAAAAGAAAGGGAAAAGCCGATTCACCGAGGTCGTTTTGCGCTTTGAATTGCAGGTAGTGGGAGGCAAGCACCAGATTGTCTAAGAGCAGGAATCCGGCATAAAAAATAACAGCCAGCCATGTATTCGCCGCTCTGCCCGTAGTCCATAAAATACTGACTCCCCATGCCCACATCGCAACAAATACTAATCGGAGGACGATAAAAAAGGAGGAACTGTCGCGGGCATAAATCATGATCGATTCGCTCGGAAAAAGATCGCGGTTGTCCCAAATGCTGTTGCGCATATATGTCCATGTGCAAAAGGCAATAATTGCTACCGCCATTACTTGCAAAAACCGTTTATTCATGTGAAATTAATTTTTAATATAAAAAGAGAGGTAGATGACTTCCAAAAGGAGAGCTACCTACCCCCGAATTGGCACAAGATTTCATTTGATTAAACTACTGGCTCAAAAGCGTTCGTCCTGAATAAATTCATGATCGGTCAGGGTTTTTAGAAAATCAACAATCAATTTTTTCTCCGAAGCCGTCAGCGGTATTCCTAAGAAATCGCCCTGACGCAATTCAGTAGCCAGCGTAGCTGATTGCTTTACGCCCGCGGCATAATGATCAAGCACCTCTTCCAGCGTGTTGAACCTGCCGTCGTGCATATAAGGATCGGTAAGTTCAACGTTGCGCAGACTGGGCACCTTGAACTTGCCCAGGTCGGCCGCCGACTCCGTAATTCTCGCCCTGCCCTCGTCGGCAAACTCTGTGTCGAGGCCGTTGTTGCGGTACTCCTGGTTGGTGAATAACTCGCCGCTGTGGCAGACGGCACATTTTTGCTTAAAGAGTTGCAAGCCTTCCATCTCATTGGCGCTGAGCTCGCCCTTACCCAATTTGTAGTAGTCGTATTTTGAAGTAGCTGATACAAGCATAGTTTGGTACTGCGATAGGGCAAGGAGCACAAAAGGCGAGGTGATGGTATCGCCCATCTCTGGAAATGCCGCCCGGAATTGAGCGGGATAAGTACTGTTTCTGTTGAGCTTCCAGACCACGTTAGCCATCTTTTCATCCATTTCCAGCGGGTTTTCTATGGCGTTGGGCGGCGCAAAGTCGAGGTGGTATACCCCGCCGTCCCACATAAACTCTTTCATAAAAGCCATATTGGCAATACCGGGGGCATTGCGAATACCTTGGCGTTCATTTACGCCGAGGCTCAGCGCGTGTTGCGGGTCGGCGAAAGCAACGGCCTTTACGTGGCAGTTGTTGCAGGCCACTGAATTGTCGCGAGACAGCATGGGGTCGCCGAAAATCCGCTTGCCCAATTCAAAACCCTCCTTTGTCACCGGGTTGATATCAAAAGTATAGGTCGGCTCCGGGAAATGCGACGGCTTTACAAACCGGAATTGCCCGGTGGATAATTCGTCTTTTTGGCATGCGCCGAATAACAAGGCGACAAGGAGGAAAAGCAGGAGCTTTTTCATAAGTTTCGATTTAATGTTTGATCAAAAATCGGGAAATGGTAGACAACTACAGGTTGCTTTCCATTTCCCAATCGATCAACTTACAAGGTCAAATCCTATTGGTGGATATGATCGTAATCAAACGCATGTTCCAGGTTATGAGCCACTTCCACTCCGTCGGCGGGTTTGTGCACGTTGTGGTTGCCCGTAAAGTCAATATTGTGGTGGCTGCCGAACATCTTTATTACGTCAAAAACCATGTGCAATTCCGGCGCTTCTTTGCTTTCCACTTTGACAACGGTGTCAAAAGTAAACGACAGGCGTTTGTTATTATAAACAAAAACGCCGCCGGGGATATCTTTCCAGCCGCCGATATGGTAGGCCATGCCATGCGGATTGTCGCCTGTAACAGTTTCGGCGCCGCTTACGCCGCCGTTCGATACGTCAGATTGCCCTTCATACTTCACTGCTATGTAACCCGAGTTCCAGTTCCAGAACATGTGGCAGGTTGCGGGGTCGAGCGATCCGCCTGCAGCGCCGTTTACAATGCCGCTGGAGTCAACGCCGACGGTGAAGGTGATTTTGTTGTATTCGCCTGCGGGGATATCTTCCAGCAGGATGAGCTGTGAAGCGGGAATACTTTCGTCAACCAGGTAGTAGCCTTTCGAACCGGAAGCGGTTGCCTCCATGTGGTCGTGGTAGTGCTCGCCGTTGGGGCCGTCGAGTTCAATGGCAGAGATGTAATAGCGCAGGAGGTTGATATTAAACTTCTGCCCCAGCGCATTGGTGTAGGCATAATTGGTGCTGCCCGGAGTCACGAGGCTCAACTGCTGCTGCACATTGTTGATTACAGCGATATTGTCAAAGTTGACTTCAAGTGTTCCCGGGTCTTTGGTTTCTTCTTCGTCTTTACAAGCGGAGAAGAACAATACACCAAAAAGCAGAGTGGACAAAAACAAAAACTTCTTCATGATTAATTATACTTATTTGAATGTTAAAAAATAAAAGACAAATTCATCGTCATCCTGGCTTTCGCTTCCACTTCGGCATTGGAATAATGCTGTGAAAGGGGTTGAGAAAGCGCAGCGCCGAGAAGCCATTGATTGAATTTGAGGTTCAAACCGGCA
Source organism: Saprospiraceae bacterium (assembly GCA_016787505.1). GTDB lineage: Bacteria > Bacteroidota > Bacteroidia > Chitinophagales > Saprospiraceae > JABWBR01. Next base: position 4,312 of record JAEUUQ010000502.1, read on the forward strand.
GCGGCGAACCAGCCTTTACCTCCTGTAGAAGCGGCATATTTGCCGTTTGCTTGTTCGTCGCGCCCTATGCCTTCGGCTGTCAGGCCGATATAAGGCGTTAAAGAGATGGCGCCGTTGGGCCAGAACTGGTTGTAGAGCAGTGCTTGCCCCGACCACTGATGTCCGAAGCGATAACCGGAGGTAGAAGGGCCGTTATACTGATAATTGCCCGAAAGCGTCAGGCCGCCGGTTTGATAGCCAAGCACTATATTGGCTTGGAGTATTCCCCCCCAACTGCCGTTGCCGGGGTTAAAATTTTCAGGCAGGTTGTGCGCGTCATGGATATCGGGGTCGAAATGCCCGGTGGGAGCCTTTACGCCGATTCCTGCCTCTGTATAGAGCCGGAGCCCTCCTTTGAATTGGTGCTGGTCGAGCAATACATAATGGGCTACAAGCCTGGTATCGCCCAAGCCGGAGCGCTTGTCGTCACCGTCGGGATGACGCCTGATATTGAGCCTGTATGGTTGATTGAGTTGCAGGTTGATACGGCGCAACACCCTCAGCCTGGCCACCAGCTCGAACGAATGAAAATAGTCGACAGCGCCGTGCGCGTGTTCGAGTTGTGAGTGAAAGGGGGCGTACTGGTACTGCATGCCGACGTAGTTTTGACGGTAAACCGCCATCAGGCCTAC
>JAEUUQ010000600.1 GCA_016787505.1 Saprospiraceae bacterium
TTCCTCCTGTACGAACTCCGTAATTTCGAAGATCTCGTCCATAGTAACCTCTTTGGTACCCGAAGAGATATTGAGCAGGATATGCTGGGCGCCTTTGATATGGTTGTCCTCCAGCAGGGGCGAATGCAGGGCTTCGTCCACAGCGCGTTTGGCGCGATCTTCACCGGCGGCGGTTGCGGTGCCCATGATAGCTACACCGCTATCGCGCATCACCGTGTTTACGTCTTCAAAGTCGACGTTAACATAGCCGGGTACCGTGATAATCTCGGCGATACCTTTGGCGGCAGTGGTGAGGATATTATCGGCTTCTGCGAAGGCTTCAGAGATAGACAGGTTGCCGTAGATCTGGCGCAGTTTATCGTTAGAAATCACGATAAGCGTATCAACGTGTTTGCGCAGTTCCGACAGGCCGTCGGTGCCTTGCTCGGTACGGCGGCGACCTTCAAAAGTAAAGGGCAGCGTAATGATACCTACCGTAAGAATATCCATCTCGCGCGCCGTTTTGGCGATGATCGGAGCGGCGCCGGTGCCGGTGCCGCCGCCCATGCCGGCGGTGATAAACAACATGCGGCAATTATTTTCGAGATACTTGCGCACATCCTCGATAGATTCCTCACAAGCCAGCTTGCCGATATTGGGCTTGGAGCCGGCGCCGCGACCTTCGGTAAGGAAGGGCCCCAGTTGAATTTTAGTAGGAACCGGGCTCATTTCCATGGCCTGGGAGTCGGTGTTGCAGATGGCAAAATCTACGCCGACGATACCCTGCTTGAACATGTGGGTAACCGCGTTGCTTCCGCCGCCGCCTACGCCGATGAGTTTTATGATAGGGCTTTCACCTTTTGGCAAATCGAATAACATGGCTGCTGTTTTTTGTGAATACTGCCGCTGGATGTCCGCTAGTTATATTAGTATCAGTAAGTGGGGGCATCTATTGGCAGTGAATTGTCCTGAAAGCGCGGTGTCGTTGATGGCGCGGTGTCGTTGATTTTGGAATCGTAGAGACGCGATTAATCGCGTCTCTACGATTCCAAAATCAACTAATCCAGGATAATTCAAAAATTAAAAAATATCAACTCGCTGGGGCGCCCGTTGGCGTCCCGGGGCTAAGGCCCGGTCAGAATTCTGAATCGGGTTCTGCTTCAAACCACTCTTTGGTTTTGCGGAACAATTGTTCGTACCATTTGCCGCCGGCCATTGCTGCTTCCTCCTCTTCTTCCTGGCTGGGCTGTTTTTCTTGTACAGGAGGCGCTTCGATGCGCACCTTGCCTGCTTCGAGGTCTTCAATGCCCTTGAGCAAGAGGCCGATAGCCGTAGCGAAAATCGGATTGCTCAGTTGTTCGTTGTAGCCGTGGGCCAGGTGTTCAATGGGAATGCCGATGCGGGTGGGCAATCCTGTGTGGTATTCCGACAGCTTATCGATATGGTTGAGCAAGGCGCCGCCACCGGTAAGCACGATGCCTCCGATAAGCTTGCGTTCGTAGCCTGAGCGGCGGATTTCCCACACCACATAGTCGAGAATCTCCTCCACGCGCGCCTGTATAATGCGGGCGAGGTTTTTCTCGGAGATCTCTTTTGGATCGCGGCCTTTGAGGCCTGGTATAGTAATAATTCGGTTGTCGTAGACCTCCTCGGACATAGCCGAGCCGAATTTCACCTTCAGCTTTTCTGCCTGCTGCACCATCACGTTGCAGCCGTCTTTGATGTCTTTGGTAATCACATTGCCGCCAAAGGGCACCACGGCGGTATGGCGAATAATGCCATCCTGGAAAATCGTGATATCGGTAGTGCCTCCGCCGATATCTACCAGGGCTACGCCGGCTTCTTTTTCTTCTTCGCTGAGTACGGCGGCAGCCGAAGCGATGGGTTCGAGCGTCATATTGGCAACGCGCATACCCGAGCGTTCCACACAGCGATGGATATTATTAGAAGCGGTGATCTGGCCGGTAATGATATGAAAATTGGCTTCCATCCGGATGCCCGACATGCCGATGGGGTCGAGGATGCCCTGCTCATTATCTACCGTGTATTCTTGCGGAATCACGTGCAGGATCTTGTCGCCGGGCGGCAACACCAATTTGTGCATATCGGTAATAAGCCTGTCGATATCGCGCTGACTGATTTCGGTGTGGTCGTTGTCGCGGGTTAAGATACCGCGGTGTTGCAGGCTTTTGATATGCTGGCCGGCAATACCTACGTGAACCACTTTGAAATCGACGCCGGTGCTGCGCCGCACAATGCCAATGGCATCGGAAATGGCGTTAACCGTTTTTTCGATATTAGAAACGACGCCTCGGAGAACTCCTTCCGAATCCACTTTTCCCACCCCTAGTATCTCCAGTTTGCCGTATTCATTGCGGCGCCCGGCGATAGCGCACACTTTTGTCGTGCCAATGTCCAGGGCAACGACTACATCCGGTCTAAAAGCATTGGTTTCCATCATAAACATGTTTTGGTCAAGCGCGGGGTTTTACCTCGCAATTAATAGTTTGTCAGTTATTTTTTACAAACTACCTGTCCTTTATATCGCAGGTCGACGGCGTCGTATTTGCGCCAGCCCTCATAGGGCATACCTTCTTTATAAAAGATTTTGAGTCTGTTGAGTTTGTCTTCCATATCGTGCATTCTGCCCAATTGAATCAAGTGGTCTCCAATTTTGGGTACCAGCGTAAACTCGCCCCGGTTGTTCAGGTGGATTTGTTCGATCATTGCCTGCAGAAATTCGTCGTTTCTGATGATCATAGTCAGTTCGAACAAATCTTTGAGCAGATGGCGTTTGCGCTGCATAAAATCGGGCGTATGGGGCGGTATGTTGCCGGTTGCGACCAACACGCGCGGGGCGAAGTGTTTGGACAGCGGCATTTTTGCGCCATCGACATCGAGGTAGTAGTTGAGCCCGTTGTTGTCGATGATACGCAACAAAGGTTCGCGTTGTTCTATATCGATGGTTATCGTATTGTCGGCGCCGATAAAGGCGTCGGCATTGGCAATAATGGGATCGCTTTCCAATACTTTTTCCAGGCGTTCTATATCCACTTCGCCTACAGGAAGTGCCGTAAGCGGATACCCGAAGCTGCGTTCGATGGTATTCAGGATGTCTTTGTCGTTGAGCAGTGAATTGCCGCTTTCCAGCGGACTGATATTCACTTTGATTTCAACTACCTCGCTCGACTCCTTGCGTTCCACGGCAGAAATAATCATCACCCCTGCTGCGAAGAGCAGTGCGATACCCGTGAGGCGCTTTAGGATATGGTTCAGTTCGGCAGTCATCCTACAGTGGTATTATGAACCCCTTTAGTAGAAGCCAGCATAGCTTCAATAGGGTTGATAAACGTATCTATATCGCCGGCGCCAATGGTCATAAGCACATCGAGGTGCCGTTGCGAAAGCGCTTCCATCAGGCTGCTTTTGTCGAGCAGTTGTTTATGGGGGTTTTTCATTTTATTAAAAACTATATCAGAAGTTACACCGGGTATAGGCAGTTCGCGTGCGGGATAAATATCCAGCAGGAGTATATCGTCGAAGCCGTCGAGGGCTTCGGCAAAACCGGCGGCAAAATCGCGGGTGCGCGAGAACAGGTGGGGTTGAAAAACCCCCGTCAGTTTTCTTCCCGGAAACAGTTGCCGCGCTGCCTGTACCACCGCTTTGATCTCCGTGGGGTGATGCGCGTAATCGTCAATAAATACCCGGTGTTCGTCGCGATAAATAAATTCAAAGCGGCGTTTTACCCCTCCAAAAGTGGCCAGTCCTTCCCTGATCGCCGAGACATTGACACCGGTGTGCAAGGCCACAGTGATAGCTGCGGTGGCGTTTTCTACGTTGTGGCGGCCGGGCATGGGCAAACGCAATCGCTCGATGGTGATTCCCTCGCCCACGTAGTCAAACACAAAATAACCGTCTTCAACCCCTACGTTCCTGGCCTGGCTTCGTCCCTGATCGATGCCGAATCCGCTCACATTGTTAAAACCCGTGAATTGGGGTATCAGTCCGTTTTGCACCCAAAGCCTGCCGCCCGGTTTTACCTGCCTGGCAAAAGCCATAAAGCCGGTATCGAGCAGCGTTTGGCTGTCGCCGTAGATATCGAGGTGGTCGGCATCCATAGAGAGGATGACGGCGATATCGGGCGACAGGTGCAGGAACGAGCGGTCGTATTCGTCGGCTTCCACTACCACCCAATCGCTTTTGCCGATGAGGAAGTTGGACTGGAAGTTTTTCACGATACCTCCGAGGAATGCCGTACAGTCGATGCCACCGGTGCGCAATAAGTGCGCGGTAATCGAAGAGGTCGTCGTTTTGCCGTGTGTGCCGGCGATTGCGGCCGTTTTCATACCCCTGCTGATGATACCCAGTACTTCTGCGCGTTTTTTGATGGGGTATCCATTATTTTGAAAAAACACCAATTCGCTATGCGAAGCCGGAATAGCGGGGGTATAAATCACCAGGTCGATTCCTTCGGGAATAAAAGCAGGATCGTCGGTATAGTGTATAGCTGCGCCTTCGGCTACGAGTGCCTGGGTGAGGCTCGTTTCCGTGCGGTCGTATCCGTAGACGGCCACGCCACGGCTCAGGAAATACCGGGCTATGGCGCTCATACCGATGCCGCCGATGCCGATAAAATACACTTTATGTAAATCCTGCAAATTCATTTTATTTAAATAAGTTTAGTAGGGTTTAGTAGGGTTTAGTAGGGTTTAGTAGGGTTTAGTAGGGTTTTGCCGCTAGTTGCAACACCTCGCCGGCGATACGTTCGGCGGCGTCGGGGTGTGCCAGTTTGCGAGCATTTTCACTCAAATTACTCAAAAGCGCTTTGTCGGCCAGCAAATGCAGGGCTTCTTCAATCATCTTCTCCGGCGCGTCGTTATCGCTGATCATCAGCGCGGCGCCGTGGTTGACCAGGGCCTTTGCGTTTTTCGTCTGGTGGTCTTCGGCCACATTGGGCGAAGGCACCAGTATCGCCGGCTGTCCCAACAGGCACAACTCAGAAATAGTGAGGGCGCCGGCCCGGCAAATCACCACATCGCTGAGGGTGTAAGCCAGGTCCATTCTTATGATAAAAGGCCGGATGCGAACGTTGGGCAACTGGGCCGTCTTGCTTTCTTTAAAGCGATCGTAATATAAGCTGCCTGCCTGCCAGATCACCTGCACTTCCGGGTGCTGAGCCAGGAGCGCCGCGTTGGCAGCCATCGCTTCATTGAGGCGATAGGCGCCGAGGCTTCCTCCGAAAACAAAAATCGTAGGCCTGTCGGGTAATAAGTCGTAGTACCTGGCCGCCTCTGCTTTATCGGGGTGTGCTTCGCGCAAATCGCGGCGCACCGGGTTGCCGGTCAGAACGATTTTTTCTTTTGGAAAATACCGCTCCATCTGGTCATAAGCCACACAAATGCGCGACACTTTTGCCGCCAGCAGGCGATTAGTTACACCTGCGTAAGAATTCTGCTCCTGGATCAGACAAGGTATGCCGCGTCGCGAAGCCACCCGCAAAACGGGGCCGCTGGCATAGCCGCCAACTCCCACCGCGACATCGGGCTTAAAACGGCGCACGATGTCGCCGGCTTTCCACATGCTGGACAAAAGCTTGAAGGGAAAAAGCAAATTCCTCCAATCCAGGCTGCGGTGAAAACCGCTGATCCACAAGCCTTCTATGGGGTATCCCGCTTTAGGGACCTTCTCCATTTCCATTTTGCCTTTCGCGCCCACAAACAAAATCTCGGCATCAGGCGATTTTTCACGGATGGCATCGGCAATAGCGATAGCCGGGAAAATATGGCCGCCGGTGCCTCCTCCGCTGATTAATACCCTGATGGGGCGCGATATGTCGTTTTCTCGTTTCAAAATTCAATCTGCATTATTCTTCTTCTGCCGGTACGGGGGCCACCGTTTCGATATATTTGCTCACGCTGAGAATAATGCCCAGCGAAATACAAGTAAAAATGATCGACGTACCGCCCATACTGATAAAGGGCAGTGTAATACCCGTGACTGGCACCAGGTGCACTGCTACGGCTATATTGATAAAAGCCTGCAGCACAATTAATATACTTAGCCCCATGGCCAACATGGCGCCAAAAGCCTTCGGACTTTTCGTAACCAGGCGCGTTACCCTGAAAAACAGCAGGGTATAAAGCGAAATCAACACCGCACCACCCAACACACCATACTCTTCACAAATGATGGCATAGATAAAATCGGAGTAAGAGGATGGCAAAAAATTGCGCTGGATGCTATTGCCGGGGCCTTCGCCCAGCCAGCCTCCGTTAGCAATGGCTATTTTAGCCTGTTGCACCTGGTATACGCCGTCGGGGTTGGTCAAAAACTCCTGAATCCGGGTAGTCCAAGTGGTAGAACGGATAAAGTCGGGGAAAAAGCTCCCCATCAAAAACAACATGGCAAACACCACAACCCCCAGCATGATCAGCAATATAATATATTTAAGGGCCACCCTTCCCACAAACATCATACCCAAACAAGCAGTAAACAAGACGCCTGCAGTAGATAAATCGCTGGGGGCAATCAACCCGCAAATCAGCAACACAGGCACTATAATGGGCAAAAAGGCACTGTTAAAATCTTTGATATACTCCTGCTTGGTAGAAATAGCCCTGGCCACATAAATAATGAGCGCCAACTTCGCAAAATCGGAGGTTTGGATCGTGAGCCCCACAAAAGGCAGCAAAATCCATCGCCTGGCCTCGTTGATATTAGGCCCGAAAGCGACCGTGTAGATCAACAGCGGCACTGCAATCGTAATAAGCGCCGGCGCCCAGCGCGAATAGCGCATATAGTGCATGAGATGAGCCACATAAGTGAGGAACAGTCCCACCACCAATACCAATCCGTGCTTCAACAGGAATGCCTCTGTATTGCCGCCGCGCTCCCGGTACGCCAGCATACCGGTAGAGCTGTATACCGCCAGCAAAGAGAAGATAGCCATCACGGCGATAATCGCCCAAATGGTACGGTCTCCTCTGAGTTCGGCATAAATTCGTGCAGCAAATGTGGACATAATCTTACTGTATCAAATTGTTTACTTCGTTTCTGAACTGGTC
>JAEUUQ010000606.1 GCA_016787505.1 Saprospiraceae bacterium
TTTGGAAAAGCCGTTGACCGTAATCGTGCGGTCTTTTACTTGCGGGATAGTGCCGAAGCTGACGTGTTTATCCGTAAAGTTGATGTATTCGTAAATCTCATCGGCCACCACATACAGGTGCTCGTATTTTGCCACTACTTCGGCTATAGAAGTAAGCTCTTCGTAGCTATAAACTGAACCGGTGGGGTTGCAGGGCGAAGAAAAAATGATGAGCCTCGTTCGAGGCGTAATGGCTTTTTCCACCTGCTGGGCGGTCACCTTGTAGTCCTGCTCGATGCCGGCATACACCGGAACGACCGTGGCGCCCGTCATTTTCGCGATTTCCGCATAAGATACCCAGTAAGGAGAAAAGATGATCACTTCGTCGCCTTCATCCAGCAGAGATAGGCATATATTGGCTATCGATTGCTTGGCGCCATTGGATACCACTATTTGATTTACGCCGTAATCCAGGCCGTTGTCGCGTTTGAATTTATCGCGAATAGCCTCGCGCAATTCCATCAGGCCAGGTACGGGCGTGTATTTGGTATAACCTTCATCAAGCGCTTTTTTAGCGGCTTCTTTGATGTGAACGGGCGTATCAAAATCGGGTTCTCCCAGGCTCAAATCGATTACATCGTGGCCTTTTGCCTTCAAATCCCTGGCCAGTTGGGCCATGCGTATGGTGGCCGATTCTTCCATCTCCATGATGCGTCTCGACAAAGGGTAGGTAGTCGCTTCAGACATATTAACTCGATTTATTAGTTATTTAACCGGCAGCAAAAGTACTTCTTTTGTATTGCAAACCGTTCAATTACTATCGCAAGAATTAAGAGCTTGTTCAAGATTCCATCAATGGCCTATGGACGGCAAATTATGTTTGATACTTCGTTGCATTTTTTCGCCGTAGCTGCCGGCTACGTCTGCAAAATGCGCCTCGTCTGAAACAAAATTTGCTCGCCCTCGGCTCATCATGGAATCTTGAACTAGCTCTTAGCTTTTGATTGCGTTGTATCTGAAAAAAAAGGGGATAAGTATGAAAAAGTTCTTTTTGCCGGCCTTTGGCCTTATTGCGCTGTGCGGCGCTCAATTGTATGCGCAGGACGATAGCCGCCCCAAGGGCGTGCGCCTGGGTATTAGCGAACCCGAGTTGATCGACCAGTTTTTGTTTGCCGTGCCCGGCGTAGGAAGCAATGTACGCGATCTGCTCGAGCAAAAAAGCCTGAAACCATATCTCATGCCCGTGCGCGACGTAGGGGCGCACGACAACGAATTAGCCTATATTTCAGCTAGTTGTCTGGAATATTATATCAATCTGAACAGCAACTATAAGGACAATCTGAGCCCGGATTATATCTCGCTTAATCTGAATGCCTCCGGCAAGCAGGATACGCCCGAAGAAATTCTCCGGTTTTTAGCCCAAACCGGCACGGTGAGCGCAGCTATTATGCCTTATGGCGCAAAAACTATCACAGGCGCCGTTTTTAATACGCCTAAACGAAAGATTAGCAATTACTTATATCTGTTTCGGGAGTTGACCAAAGACCATCAACGCACCTACGAAACCAAAAAAGCCCTGATGCGCGGCCACCCCGTGCTGGTAACAATGCAAGTCGACGAAGGCTTTCGCGCCCAACGCAATACCAAAACCTGGGCGCCATCCGGCCCCGTCCAACGCGTTTTTCCGTTCCTCGTTGTCGGCTTTGACGAAAACCAGGAGGCCTTCGAATTGCTCAGCTGCTGGGGCCCCAACTGGGGACTGGGCGGCTACCTCTGGGTCAAATACACCGATTTCGGCAAGTTTGCAAGTGATGGCTTTGTGATGGTGCCGTAATAAAAAATGTGCTAATTTGCTGATGTGCTAATTTGCTAATTATCAAATGATTAATTAATATCAGCACATCAGCATCCCGACCTCCTTCCAGTCGGTACGGGACTCCCCCGACTCTTAGTCGGGACTCACTTCGTTCGCCTTCGGTCGCATCAGCACATCAGCAAATTAGCACATCAGCAAATTACCTATTCACCACCAACTTCCGGCTCGAATTAATCTCTCCGTTTTTCACACGCACCGTATACACACTGGGCACAAGGTCGCTGATATCAATGGTGGTCATAGTCGCTTCAGCAGTGAATTGCTGTGTCTGGCGTTTTACCAGGCGACCGCTGACGTCATAAATGGCGATCTCAGTAGGCGTTTCGCTGGTCGTGAGCATATCGATCATGATCTCGGTAGAGGCTGGGTTGGGGAATAACACAAAATCAGGTGTCTCCTCTAACTGTACCTCGTCCAGTTGCTCGCGCAACGGCGTACTGCTGATCGTCGCGCTGAGCTCATAACAATCGTTGGGGTCGAAAGCGCCGTTATTGCCGTATACGTGGATGTAATAGGCCCTTACCGTAGAGGTGTTGAATACTATTGACTCATTGGCGGTGCCCGGATTATTAGACGATCCAAGCAGGCTGAATAAGTATAGTTCTACATCGTAATTGGCAGGCAGGCTAGTGAGGTCAATGCGAATGTTCGGCTGATCGGAAGTATTATTAAAACGGAACCAATCGCTGTCCGTACCCGAGCTTATCAAAGCAGTAACGGTTTGGTTTACAGGAATATTTGCCCCCGCAAATTGAGATTCATTGGGTTCGTAAGTATCTGTGCAAGCGCCGCCGCCACCTGCAGAGGTGGTGAAGGTCGCAATGGCTGAATAGGTACCCAGGGTACCGTTGCAATTGGCCTGTACCTGAAATTCGTAAGTAGAAGAAGCCGACAAACCCGATACGTTGTAGGAATTGACAGCCGATGTGGCGTTAGACCACGTAGTCGTGCCGGCAAGACGGTATTGCACATTGTAGGAGGTCGCCCCTGATACGGTATTCCAATTAAGTGTGGCGCTGCCGGCCGTTACGTTGGTGGCATTTAATCCGCCGGGAGTGCCGCAAGTCGGTGCGGGGCTATTGGTCGTAAATGTGGCAATAGCGGAATAAGTCCCTAATGTGCCGCTGCAGTTGGCCTGTACCTGGAATTCATAGGTGGAAGTAGCGGCAAGCCCCGTCGCATTATAAGACGTACTCGCAGAAGTCAATGTCGTCCAGGTAGTCGTTCCCGCAAGGCGGTATTGCACGTTGTAGGAAGTCGCACCTGATACCGCTGACCAGTTGAGCGTAGCGCTATTCGTGGTGATGTTGGTGGCATTCAAGCCGGTGGGTGTGCCACAACTTGCGCCACCCGAGCTGGTGGTGAAAGTTGATATTGCGGAGTACCCGCTGATACTCGATTTGCAAACCGTCTGTACCTGGAATTCATAGGTAGTAGCGGCATTAAGCCCCGTTAGCAAATAGGTATTGCTGAATGTGTTTATCGTAGTCCAGGTAGTCGTACCAGCCTGCCTGTATTGCAAATTATAAGAATTGGCCCCCGAAACAAAGTTCCAACTGAGCGTAGCGCTATTCTGCGTGATGCCGGTAGCACTCAGCCCACTCGGCGTTCCGCAGCCGGAGCCACCGCCGCTGGTAGTGAAAGTGGCAATGGCGGAATAGGCGCTGGGCGTTCCATTGCAATTGGCCTGCACCTGGAATTCGTAGGTGGAAGATGCAGAAAGACCTGTAAGTACGTACGAAGTGCCCAGGGTAGGGACGGTAGTCCAGGTAGTCGTTCCCTGAAGCCGGTATTGTACGTTATAAGTGGTGGCCCCCGATACGGCGTTCCAGTTGAGGGTGGCGCCGGTAGAGCTTACGTTGGTGGCATTGAGCCCTGTTGGAATACCGCAGGTGGGCGTTTCCGCATTTGTCGTAAAGGTCGAAATAGCTGAATAAGTACCCAACGTGCCGTTGCAATTGGCCTGTATCTGGTACTGATAGGTAGAAGACGAGGCGAGCCCCGACAAGGTGTAGGAGGTATTTGGGGTGCTAACTGTAGTCCACGTAGTTGTGCCTGTAAGGCGGTATTGTACGTTGTATGAAGTGGCGCCTGATACGGCCGTCCAGTTGAGCGTAGCGCCGCTTGTCGTGATGCCGGTGGCATTCAACCCAGCTGGCGTTCCACAGGTGGCAGTCTCAGGAGGTACGCACCCATTTGATGTAGTAATACTGAATCTCGGTCCGCCGGAGGCGAATACCGCTTGCATGCGGGCTTTTTGCCCCAATGAAAACATGTACATGCACGCGTCGTAGGTGTAGTCCATGTAGTTCATGGTCATTTCTACCGGCGTACCCGAGCAGGTGCTGTAATGCGGATAGGCAGGGCAACCTCCATTGGAGGTATTGTGTACCGGGGTGTCGGCTACAAAGTCGTTGCCGCAGGTAGCGTCGCCCCATATATGGCGCAGGTTGAGCCAGTGGCCTACTTCGTGGGTAGCCGTGCGGCCCAGGTTATAGGGTGAAGTGGCCGTTCCGATTGTGCCCATGTAGCGGTAGTCGACTACTACACCATCTGTGGCAGTCGAGCCGCCCGGAAATTGGGCATAACCCAATATACCTCCGCCGATATTACATACCCATATATTGAGGTATTTTGTGGCATCCCAAGGGGCTACGCCACCCTGTGCAGGGTTTTTTACGGCGTTGCTGGTACCCCAACTGGTGCGGTTGTAGTATTTGCGCGTGATGCCGGTGGTAGCGTTGCCGCTGGGGTCGCGCTGGGCCATGCAAAATTCTATCTCCGAATCGGCGGCCAATCCGCTGAAAAGCGGCGGCGTGTTAGCCACGTCGGCATTGAGCTTGCGGAAATCTGCGTTTAATACGGCTATTTGCGAAAGGATTTGCGCGTCGCTGATGTTTTCGGTGGTGGTGCGGTATACTACGTGTACCACTACCGGTATGACTACTACATCCCTTTCCTCCAGATAGTTATGTGAAATAAAGTTGTTGGTGTGTTGCTCTATGGCTTCCATCCGCTGCTGATAGCCCGGATCTTGCTGCATGAGCTCTTCCAATACCTCCATCGAGGCGCAGTTGCGCTGCTGTGCTTGCA
>JAEUUQ010000031.1 GCA_016787505.1 Saprospiraceae bacterium
CGTAGCCCCTATGCTGTGATTTGCTAATAGCTGACAAACGCCTCCAATCCTTTTACAAATCCTTTACATCGTTTTACACCCCAAAAACGGCTTGATAGTTGATCGCCTATACCTTTGTCATATTATTTCACCAATCAAGCAAAGTCATGAATATCCAAATCCTCGCAGTTTTGCTCGTTATTCAATCTTTTATCGCCTGCCAGCCGGCGCCGGACGATATCCGTGTGTCCGCAGCAAGCATCGGTTTTCAATCCGCAGACAGCAGTAAACAAGACTCGGAAAGATCACTGTTACCAGCAGCTAATATCGTTTATCAATCTGTAGATAACGGGCAGACGTGGCAGGACGTTAGCGCAGGACTGCCCGGTGACGTGCAGCCTGAGAGTATTTTTACCGGCGCCAATGAAATCTTTTTAGGTACTCAAAACGGGTTGTACCGCAGCAGCAACACCTCCACAACTCCGATATGGAGACAATCGCTTTTCCTGTATGGAAGAATCACCGCTATTTTTCCCGGTCGTACAGGGCTATATGCATGTAGTTATGATCACGGTCTTTTTCATAACATAACAGGTACTGACATTTGGATGCCCCTGACCAATACCTTGAAAGATAAGACGGTACGTACTGTTGTGGAAACCGCGGACGGCGCCCTTTTCGTCGGCTGCGACAGCGGCATTTTCAAATCCACCGATAACGGGCAAACCTGGAAACAGGTCTTTGAAGAAGGCATTGTCCTGAATATAGTCGAAATGGGCGGCGTGTTGATCGGCGGCAGCGTAAATGGCGTGCTGCGCTCAACCGACGGCGGCGAGCACTGGGATTATGCGCTCAACGAAAATATCCTGGCCAAAAAAACGGGACTCATCGGAAATCAATTCGTCACCATCCTCGGCACCACTGACGCCACAAAGCTCATTCCGGAAGGTGTCACCCACAGGCTGCGCGCTTCCGACGACGGCGGCAAGACCTGGCATCGGCTGGAGCGGGCCCTTTTTCCGGTACAAGGTGCATACGACATGGACGAGCGCCTTTCGCAGGTCAAAGATCTCTACGACATCATACAGGCGGGCGAATACCTGTTTTGCAGCTTCGACGCAGGCATCTTCCGTTCTTCCGATCAGGGCAAGACATGGGAACCTGTATTCCCTACCAACGGCCAGGTGTCGTTTAATTTTGCCGTTTCTGGCGAAGTGATTTATGCCGTACAAAAAAGTGCGGGTTGTTGAAAATATAACCTTTTTTTTAGCTGGTACGAGTTATTCAAGCTCCTGTTGCTTGGATAACTCGGCCGTTTGGCCGTATTTTGTCTTGTATCCATTTTGCCATATCTTTATAGATCATTTACAATGGAAAGAAGACAATTTATTCAAAAAGGCGCCACCGTAGCTCTTGCAGGTGGATTGCTGACAAACCAAGCCTTAGCAATGCCTACAGAGAAAGTATTTATCCACCACGTATATTTTTGGTTGGCACATCCGGAAAGCAAAGCGGATTTGGATCAACTAATAGCGGCGTTGAAAAAATTGAGTGAAGTGCCCAATATTCAGCAATTTCATATTGGCATTCCTGCCGATACCCGTAGAGAGGTGATCGAAAGCAGCTATCAGGTATCCTGGTGTTTGTTTTTTGCCAATGCGGAAGAGGAAGAGATTTATCAAACACACCCCCTTCACCTCAAATTTGTGGAAGAAAATAAGCACTTGTGGGAAAAAGTGGTGGTATATGATTCGGTAGATATTTAGCGCTTATTCGGGGTGAACTATGAAAGTAGTTTTTTGATCAGAACAACCTGTCCCAAATGATAATAACTATGTTCGATCATTCCGTCAATATTTCTCAAATAGGTGCCATATTTTTCATCCACAAAAACGGCGTGTAATTTTTCATCGGGCATTTGTTCTATAAAATGGGCGAATTTTTCGGCATCGCTAAATAATTTATCCCTCAGCTGTTCCCAGTCTTCCTGTGATTGGATCGGCGGGATGTCAAAGCTGTATTTGTCTTTGATCTCCAGCGTGCCGCCTTCGAATACATTTAAAATGCCGGCGATGTAATAGTGAATATGGTAGGTGAGCGCGGCAATAGTATTAAATGAGCCCACCTTATGGGTGGCCAGTTGCCAGGTTATGTCTGATAGTTGGGCTTTAAAATTAGTATTGGCTACCCAGGTACCGTTTAAAATCACTTCCCGGAAGCGATTGGCTGCTTGCGTTGCCAGGCTCATTTTTATAAGATTTTAATTTATTATGTAATAGCCCGCTAAGTTAATCAATTCCTTTCTCACTTTCTTTCACTACTGCTTCACCTTCCCACAGTACTTTTTCGAGATAAGGTTTTGCTTTTCTAAAATTGAGCAGGTGCAGGTAGTGGAAATAATTATCGAGGCTGAAGAGGAAAATGCCTTGTACGATCACCGAAATGCCGAACCCCTGCCACAAGGCGACGCGGTAGGCGGGCATAGCGCAGCCTTTGGCGTGGAGGAATAAGCCGAAAAAAATATAGGACAAATCCAGGCCGATGTTGAAGATCAGCATCTTCTCAATATGGCGTTGCACTTCAAAGCGTTCCAGGCAGTCGCCTTTGCGGAATTTCCTAAGAAAGGCGTGGTCGATGACGATCATGGATACCATGAAATTGATAATTCCCCATACCATATTCATCATCATAAAATAATACCAATGGCCGCTGAGCCAAATCAGGGCCACAATGCCCAGTACGATATTGAGCAAGCTCCACCAGCCCAAAACGGCGATGTGTTTGCGCAAAATGCCCCGGTGCCGCACGTCGAAATCCCTGATCTCGTCGATGGGTTCGTGTAAATGGAGCTTGGACGTTATTTCGGTGAGGAAATAACGAAAGTGATACATCTTAGAAGCATGGTGCGGCATAACCGACTATTTTTAGAGCCTTTCAAACCTGGCCTGGAAGAACCGCA
>JAEUUQ010000068.1 GCA_016787505.1 Saprospiraceae bacterium
AGGGAAAATACAACGAGATCATCGACCGCATGGAATCGCTCAACATGTATGCCCACCGCCATCTTCGACAAGACGACACTTACCGCAGCAACTGTTTCATCAAAATGTTGCTCACACTTCCACAGGCCAACTTCCACAAAAACGGAGTAGTGCGCAAGGCCAAAAAATTCCACGACTTGCTGCTGGGCGCGCCCCTGGTGAGCGCCAAACAAAGCGCAGAACTGGAAATCGTACCCTACGAGGTACTTTGGGATTGCGTGCTGCAATCGCTGGATAATAAGTTTCACTGAGTAGGGTGAGCGTTTACCGCTCACTCCAGCACGGCAACCTAAGCCCTAAAAAAAACAAGTGCAAAAAAATAATAAAAAAATTTGTTTGATAATACCTTTTGTTTTATCTTGCGTGCAAGTTCACTGGTTTTTGTTTAAAGAAGCTAATTGCACCACATATGATAAGAGAAGACAGGCTCCAACTAAACGAGCGTTTCATCAAATCCTTCAAACAACTCGAAGAAAGGGGTATCATTGTAAAAAATGACCGGAATGGCAAGGGAATAGGCGATCTGGCAGAAAAGATACTGGGAAACCGGGGATACGGCCATATCATCAGAGCTTATCTAAACGCCGACGATAAAAGATGTATCGACTACCGCCAGGCGCGCATTTTTTGCCATGAATTTGGCGTAAACGAATCATTCCTCATCGACGGTATCGGTTCTCCATTTGGTCTTGACCTGCCCGAAACAGCCTATGATATGCCCAAGGGCATGGGTGGCAATATCATGTTTACTACCGTAGAAGCCTTTGCCGGTACGGCGGTTGACGCAGGGAGTTTTAAAACCGAAGACACCGAATATTTTATGTTGCCCGGGCTCACCGGCAACGGCCTGGTGGCATTTCCAATCAGCGGCAATAGTATGGACCCCGTCATCCAGGATGGCGATATCGTAATCTGCCGGGAAATTGCAGGCGTACACGAAATCAGAGAAAACAAAATTTACGCAGTGAAACACAACGGCGCCGTATGGGTCAAATACGTGCAACGCATCGCCAATAACAGGGGCAAGGTTACACACCTGAAACTGATCTCCGCCAACCACCTCGAATATGATCCCTTTGTGGAAGAAGTCAATGAATACACGCGATTGTACCAGGTGGTGCGCCGCGTGAGCCAACTCTAGTCTATATCAACGCGAATATATCCTGCTGTTTTATCCTCCCGGGCTGATGACTGTCAACCCGGGAGTTTTTTTCTTTGTTACTATCAGTAAGGTATTGCGTCACAACATCAAAATCAACCTACCATGAAAAAATTATTCCTATACAGTGTGCTGGCATGCTGGGCAGTAGCCGTACACGCACAAATAGACGTGGAGCCCGTCACCCAAAACATGAGCCTGGGGTCTCAGCCTGCCATGCAGGTCGTATTTAGCAATGTAAAAACTAAGCTGGTAGAAAATACCTGGACCGATTTTGTAAAAGACAATTACGGCTCGAAATCAAAATGGAACCGCAAAGCCGAAGAATGGATGTCGGACGACGCCCGCGTGCCTACCCTGGGTCTGGGCAATCCCGTCGACCTCTATGCGGCCATCAAGGAAAGCAGGGAGGATGTGGAATTTACGCTGTGGGTTGACCTGGGCGGAAAATTTCTCAGCAGAGAAGGCTACCGCGACCAATACGACGAGGCCGAAAAATTGCTGGAACGCTTTGCGACAGAAATAGCTAAAGCACAAACAAGGGAAGCGCTGGCCCAGGAGGAAAAACAACTCGAAAAACTGGAAGGCGAGCTCAAAAAACTGGTAACCGCCAATGAGCGCTACCACAAAGAAATCGAAAAAGCCAAAGAGGCTATCAAAAAAGCAGAGTCGGATATCGAGCAGAATGATAAAGACCAAAAACTAGCGCAACAAAAAATTGAAGACCAAAAGAAAGCGGTGGACAGCGTGCGCAAAAAACTCGACAGCTATTAATAGCCCGTCTCCTGGCGGGTGAGCGCCAATAGCATAACGTCAACGTATTCGCCGGTGGGCTTTTTGCGCTCAAACCGCAGATCGCCTTCGCGTCGAAACCCGCACTTGCGCACCAGGCGCTGGGCAGGGTAATTGTCCATCGCCGTTTGCACGTATATTTTTTCCAGCAATAACTGCTGAAAACCAAAGCGCAGCAAAGCCGTAAGACATTCGGTCATAATGCCCTTACGTGTATAGTCGCGGTGAATAAAACAAGTCAGCTCGGCCTTTGGCACCGACCAGTCGGGATGGAGAAAACCCATCAGGCCGATCTGCTGGGCCGACTTGTTATCCCATATACCGAAAATAAACTGCTTGTGCAGCAGCCAGTCCGACAATGTACAGCGCACATAAGCCTCAGCGCGTTCTTTGTCGCTCGCTTCTTCGAGTAATTCCGCGAATTCATCGCCAAGCACAGCAGAGTTGTCCTGCAATAAATCAAAAAAAGCAGCGCCGTCACCTTCGCGAAAACGCCTGATTACGGTGCGATTGGTAAGCAAA
>JAEUUQ010000107.1 GCA_016787505.1 Saprospiraceae bacterium
ATGCTCTGGAACAAAAATGCCATTTGGGTAGGATTAGTATTGGGCCTGGTCATCCCCTTTGTGGGTTACGCCCTCCTGCTCACCATTTACGATCAGATGGAAGTATGGGGTTGGCTCAATGCCGAAGGATTTTCGCCCAATTTCCGGCAGCGGACCTTGTCGGTCATAGCCATCTGCCTCAACGTCTTTCCTTTTAACTTGTATTACAAACGTCGCTGGCTTGACTCCATGCGCGGCATCGTATTCCCGACAACGGCGTACGTCATTGCCTGGGTCATTTATTTTGGGCCCACCATCTTTTAAAATATGAAATATTACCTCATTGCCGGCGAGGCCTCGGGTGATTTGCACGGCAGCAATCTCGTCAAAGCCCTGCAAAAAGAAGACACCGCGGCTGATATCAGGGCCTGGGGCGGCGACCTTATGTCTGAGGCGGGTGCTACGGTGGTAAAACACTACCGCGACCTCGCCTTTATGGGATTTTTGGAAGTTTTGAAAAACCTGCGCACCATCATGCGCAATTTCCGGTTTTGCAAGTCAGATGTGTCGGCCTTTCAACCCGATGTGCTCATACTGATCGACTACCCGGGCTTTAACCTGCGCATGGCCAAGTGGGCGAAATCGCAGGGCATCCGAGTATTCTATTACATTTCCCCTCAGCTTTGGGCCTGGCACAGCAGCCGCGTGCATCAGATCAAGGCGAATGTGGAGCGCATGTTCGTGATTCTGCCTTTTGAAACCGATTTTTACCGCCAATATGACTACAAGGTAGATTTTGTGGGACATCCGCTGCTCGACGTCATCGCCGACAGGCCCCACAACCCGGCCCTGCTAAGCGAGCTACGACTTAACGACGACCCCATCATCGCCTTGCTGCCAGGAAGTCGCCGCCAGGAGATCCAGCGTATGTTATCGGTGATGCTACAAGTGATCCCCGATTTTCCTAATGCCCAGTTTGTCATAGCCGGCGCGCCGGCTATTCCTCGCAGTTTTTACGAACAAATTATTCAACAAACCAACCTGCCCGAAAAATCCGGGCAACAGCTATATATTGCCGAAAACCGCACCTACGACCTGCTGCAATACAGCCATGCCGCCCTGGTTACTTCAGGCACCGCCACCCTCGAAACCGCCTTGTTCGGCGTGCCGCAGGTGGTGTGCTACAGCGGCAATCCGCTATCATACTGGATCGCCCGCCGCCTGGTCAACGTAAAATATATCTCGCTGGTCAATCTCATTATCGACCGGCCGCTGGTCAAAGAACTCATCCAACACGAACTGACCCCCGAAAATCTCATATCAGAATTGCATGCTTTGCTCGGCGATAAACGCACTGAAATACTGGAAGGATACCGGGATTTGCAAAAAGCCCTGGGCGAAAGCGGGGCATCGGCCAGGGCGGCGAAGCTGATAGTAGGAGAATGATGTTGGATCTTTGTCATCCGGCTATATTTCGCCTCAAGCCGTGCAAAGGCGCAGTTTGTGCAACGTATCCGTTCAAAATTCTAATGGCTGAAGAAGGTCTGGAAGTGTGTGAGTGTGAAAGTATGATAATTAGGAAGTGTGGAAGGGATAGATTATTTTTATCCAATGAGTTTTTTTCTTTTTCTAAAAAACCTGTTTTTTACATTACTCCAGCCGGGGATTGTAGCCGGCGTGGTACCCTATTTTTTTATTAAAAAATTTAAAATCACTTACCCGGAAAATTCGTTTGCTCAAAATGCATTAGCGATAGCCGTTGGATTGGCAGGCTTAATCCTGATGTTGGATTGTATTCGAAGATTTGCATCCGAAGGCAAAGGCACCCTTTCACCGGCGGACCCTACCAGGCAACTTGTCGTAACCGGACTATATCGCAGAACCCGGAATCCGATGTACCTGGGTGTGATGGGCATACTTGTTGGAGAAGCCCTATTTTGGAATAATAAATGGCTCTGGCTTTATGCCGGAATAATCTTTTTGTTATTCCATTGTTTTATCATTTTCAGAGAGGAAGCGCGCCTGCTTCGGGATTTTGGAGAAGCTTATGGCGAATATCGAAAAAATGTAAGGCGATGGTTATAAAGAATTACCACAATTGATCTCACCCTCATTCTCCGATAACCAGGCAGGGGTGGAGGCATGCTCCACCCCTACGATGATCAATTCTGATTAATCCTGTTCTGTTCATCCTCCGTGGCAGTACTGCGGCGGCGGGCTGCTTTTACGTTGCTATTGCCAAAATTGTAGGTAAACGTCAGGTTGGCCTTGCGCGACTCGCGGTAGTTCTCGACGTCCACAAAGATATTGTCCTGGCGCACTTTGACGGCAAAGCGCATTGTATTCATAAGGTCGTTCACATTCAGGCGCAGCGTGCCTTTGCCTTTGAGCACTTTTGCCGACAAGCCGGCATCTATAAAAAACTGGTGGCGCATCTCGAACATGCCGTAGGCGCTGGGCGACTGGTAGAAGGCCGTGAGTTCGCCTTTGATACCCATGGGCAGGCTGAATTGCTGGCTCAGGTGTACATTGGCCGATAATTGCGACTGCTCGATGACGCCTCCAAGGTAAGGCGACTGGAAGCTGTTGTAAAAACCCGTGAGGTTGGCCCGCAGGGTCCACCACTTGGCCGCCTCAAACGGCGCCGAAAAACTGAGGCTGATATTATCGAATTGAGCCAGGTTTTGCACGGTTTGGTAAGTGCGCTGGGTTTCGTCTTCCTGTTCCAGCACTTCCGTAATGACGTCATCGGTGCGGCTATAGCTGAGGCTTACAAAAAACACTTCCTTAAACCCATAATTGGCGCTCACTGAGTTGGTGTACTGCGGGGTTAGGAAGGGGTTGCCCTTGCCGAAGGTGTACTGGTCGAGGAAAAACACAAAGGGGTTCAGGTTTTCGTAGTTGGGTCGGTCGATGCGGCGGCTGTAGGAGAGGCTCAGGTTGTGTTTTTCAGCCAATTGGCGCGACAGGCTCAGGCTGGGGAACCAACTCAGGTAGTCGCGCTTGACGCGCTGGTCGAGAGTTACCGACATACCGTCGGAAACGGTGTATTCGGCGCGCAAGCCCGCTTGTATTTGAATGTTTTTGTATTGGGTATTAAAATTGACATAACCGGCGTGGATGTCTTCTTCGTAAATAAAGTGGTCGCTACGCAGGCTGTCTTGTACCCATTCGCCGTCCTGCTGTTGACCAAAATCGAGGCCGTTGTCGGTGCGCACCATGCTGCTTTTCAGGCCGGCTTCGAGGCGGCTCAACTCGTCGATGGGGTGCACGTAGTCGGCTTTAGCGGCTTTAATCGTAATATCGGAATTCGACAGGTTGCGGATCAGATTGGGCGCAGAAGTTTCCTCACCGTTTATATTTAAAAAATAATTAAAATTAAATTGATTGTTATCGTTTGCAAAAGTGGAATAATCGGCGTCGATGGTCAATTCGCGGCCTTTATCATTAAATTGATGGCGGAAGTTGGCGTTATAAGAGTTGTTGTTCCAATGCTCTGAAATATCGCCGTTGGCGCGCACCTGGCTGTGTGTCCAGGGGTTGGGCCCCGATATGTCGCTGATATTGGTAGAGGCGCCGTCCCAGTCGCCCTGGCGGCCCGAATAAAGGACGCCGATAGTTGTTTTGGGCGTTACAAACCAGTCGGCGCCGGCCTTGTAATTATGGCTATTCAGCCAGTTGATTTCCCTGCCTATTTGGTCGTATATAGTAAAATCGCCTTCGAAAGGCACCTTGCGGTCAATTTCGATATTCTGCCAGCGCTGGTTATTGTAATAATTGTAATCGCCGAAGAGTTGCACCTGCTTGCTGCGGTAGTTGAGGCGTAGTCCGCCGTTGGCCTTGTAGTAACGGCCGTAGCCGCCGCCGATGGTCGCACTGCCGTTAAATCCCAGGTTTTTATCGCGTTTCATTTTAATATTAATAATACCTGCGTTGCCGGCTGCGTCGTATTTGGCCGAGGGGTTGAGCATAATCTCGATCTTCTCGATGGCGTTTGCTGGAGTGGATTGCAGGAGCTTCACCACGTCGTCCATCGACATATACGTGTTTTTGCCGTCGATCATCACCTGCACACCTTGCTTGCCTTTGAGGCTGATGCGGTTGTCCTGGTCTACATTAACGCCGGGCGCTTTTGACAATAGTTCGAGGCCGTTGCTGCCGGCGGCTACCGGGCTGCTTTCCACATTGAGTATAATCTTATCGGCTTGTAGCTCAATAAAAGGTCTTTTTGCGGCCACCACCACTTCATTGAGCGATACGGCGCCGTTGAGCAAAGTCAACACAGGAATCTCCACCTGTCCGCCGCGCGTTTCAAATAAGTCGGAGCGCGAAGGCGCATAGCCGATCAATTCGGCGGAGACGAGGTATTTGCCAGGGGCTACCGATTCAAACTCAAAGCGGCCGGTAGAGTCTGTAAGCGTTCCTTTTGCCAGCGAAGAATCAGCGGCGTTAAGCAGCAACACATTGGCAAACTCCACCGGGATTTGTTTGTCGTCGACTACGCGACCGGTGAGTTGAGAAAAGCTTCCTTGTCCAAAAACCTGGAAAGAAGATAATAACAACAGGGTGAAAGGCAATAAAAAGGTTTTCATGGCACAAATGAATTTTAGGGGGAGACGGCCTTTTTTTTGCCCGGGTTACAAACAAAAACCCATTCTACGACCAACGCCTAAAAATACCGGTCAAACGACAAAAGACACCGGATAAAGATTTTCATAGCCCCATCCTGTTACTTTTTCGTCCTGCTGCATTATGACTATGTAACAATTAGGTACGTAAATGAGCGGAAGGAGTTCTTAAATCAACGGCAAACCACTATCTTTGATGTTTTCCATTCTACTGACAAGTAGTCGCATTTTGGCAAATACCACAGGGATGGATGCCCAAAAAAAGACTGTTTCCGCCGAGCGTATGCAAGAAGAGTGGCTTGAGATACAAGCTGCTCAGAGTGATCCTGCTATGTTCCGACCGCTGTATGTGCGGTACTACGAAATGGTTTTCAGGTTTATCTATCGTCGTACTGCCAGTGAAGAACTAAGCGCCGACATATGTTCGCAGGTGTTCCTCAAAGCTATGCAAAGGCTTAGCGACTACAGCTTCAAAGGCGTGCCGTTTTCCGCCTGGCTCTTCCGCATCGCAAGCAACGAGGTAGCTCAGCACTTTCGCCAGCAGCAGAAAAACCGGGTGCTCAGTATCGAAGAGACCCAGATCGGCGACGTAGCAGACGAAATAGACGAGGACGACAACGAAGCGCTCCGCGCCGCCTTGCTCCTCGCCCTCGACGACCTCAAGGAAGGCGACATGGAATTAATCGAAATGCGTTTTTTTGAACAACGCTCTTTCAAAGAAATCGCAGATATTACCGGTATGACCGAAAGCAATGCCAAAGTAAAAACATACCGGATCCTGGAGCGACTGAAAAAACGGCTTTCTACGTAACGAATGATTGAAGAAAAAAGGACGGACAGCATCGTTAGTACACGATAATTTTGTCAACGATGGGAAAAAACTACCACATTAAACTTAATCCTGATCCCCTCTCCCGAGAACGCATCGAAAGCCACATGGATTTTGATGAACTTCTCAGGCAGTATCAGGAAGCTGACAAACAACAGGTTAAGCGACCCCGCGTGATCAAACTGGCCTATGTTGCACTTGCGGCAGCTGCGGCTTTAGCACTGCTTATGGTGTTTAATATCTGGAACGGCGCCTCTTCGCCACAGTCCGAATCAGCTTATTTTGCCAAACTACCCTTTGTAAATCCGCCGCTTAGCGAATGGGAACCAGCGTTTATTTCTTATAAAATGAACGTTAACCAGGGTGGCGTATACGAATACGAAAGCGGCTCCCGGCTGGTTGTCCCCGCAGCGGCGTTTATGAACGACCGCGGCCGGCTAGTAGAAGGCGACGTGGCCATCCACTACCGAGAATTGCACGACTTTGTCGATTTCTTCCTCTCGGGTATTCCTATGAATTACGATTCTGCAGGGCGGCAATTCTACCTCGAATCCATCGGCATGGTTGAAATTTATGCCGAACAAAACGGCGAACGCCTGCAAATGGCGCCGGGCAAGGAAATACAGGTGGAACTGGTTACCCACATCCGCACTACCCTGGATGCCCCCCTACCCCACTATTCCGTATACACCCTCGATACACTGAATCGCAACTGGGCCTACCGCGAAGAGGCCCGCCTGGAAGTGCTGGAAGAAAAACTCGACGCCGGCCAGACTGCGTATTCCGACATCCAAAAGGAATGGCTCGAATCGCGTCAGGCGCTGGAGAAAAGCTACGACGCTCAACTTGCTGCCCTGGAAGCCATGGCGCCCAAGCCGACTGCACCGGTAAAGCCGCAACGACAGCTAAGCGGACAGCCTACCATTGAACTCAATTTCCAGGATGACAATTTTGACTTTGAAGGCGATAACGCCGAAGAAATAGCCCTGACCCGCAAACTGAAAGACGCCATCTGGCAAATTTCGCCCCAAAGCCCGCCCTACGACGAAAACGCGTTTAAGGTCACCTGGGAGCGCATGCGCCTCAAGCCGATCAACGAGTGGGATTATACCCTGACGCTGATCAACGGCAATCGCCAACTACAGCTTATCGTCAATCCCGTATTGGTAGGCGAAGCATACGAGCAGGCCATGGCGCAATACGAAGCCGGCCTGGCAGAATACGAATCGCAAATGGATTATCGCGAATCGCAGCTCAAGGCGCGCCGCGAGGCCCTGCTCCAGCAAGAAGCTGATGAAACCCGCTTCCTCGATGAGGCTTTCACCGAACGACTGGCAGAAGCCGGCGCCCCGCAAGGCAAACCAGCTCTGCTTGCCAAGGTGATCAGCCGCTTTAAGGCGCACCAACTCGGCGTGTGGAACTGCGACCGGCCCCTTCCCGTAGGCGAAGAAAAACTCAATTTGAAGTTTGTTGATGAAAATGGCGAGACGTTTACCCCTCGTACTGCCTATTTCGCCGGCAAAACACACAATACGGTACACCGCTTCCTCGCTACCGAGAAAACGGCCCTGGCCCTGCCCAGCGATGATGCCCACCTGATCTGGCTCGTCACCGACGACAACCGCATAGCGCTTGTCCGCCAATCGAATACAGAACACAAAGGCCGAAAGACTCAAACCGTTGTGATGAAGGTGGCCGCCGAGCCACTGCGAAACGAGGAGGATATCAGGGCGGTGCTGAGGTTTTAGGAGTGACCTCCCCGGAATATCTTAGTTGGTGACGGCAGGGAAATAACCCAGGTGGTGACAAGGTAACGGCTGGGAAGCATCTCAGATGGTGACGGCCTGGAATGAGAACATCCTAAGCCGTCACCACCTGGGATTTTCCCGGGATGTCACCAACCAAGCCGGTTCCCTGCCGTTACCTCCAAAGATGTTCCAAAGCCGTCACCAACCAAGCCATTTCCCTGCCGTTACCTTTCCAAGACTATCCTTTTTGTGACCGGTAACCTCCCCGGTATTTGCACTTGCACAAAGTATACACCAGAAGCAAATTCCAACAAATCAAGCTGATGAGGTTGATCATCCCATACCTCCACTTCTTTTGATAGCAGGCTTTCGCCAAAAACATTGTATACGCGAACAGTCACCAGTTGCCCAATTTGCTCACTAAATGCCAGATTGACTTGGCCGTTGCTGGGGTTGGGAAAAATCTTAAAATCATAAGCACTCGCAGCTATTTGGTCAATTTCGCCAGGATCTGAAGGCGCAGGTATGGTAACGGCGCCGGCAAAGCTGATATTGCTGAAAACAGCGGTAGTAGTAATACCAGCGCTGATACTTTCGGTGTAAATGCCTATTAATAAACAAGATGGAAGAGCAGCAGAAACTGCGCCCACATATTGGAAAGTAGAGCCGTTATTAGAAATATAATAGTAGAAATTATTACCTGTTCTCGTTATGCGGAGCCATCTATGGGCCGGGGTTGTTGAAATATTGCTGCTTATTCTGCTGCCGTTTGTCGCCAGCCTGAATTCGCGGTTGCTGATAGTCGACAAGCGGGTTTTTAAGGCCACCATTCTACTGCCAGGCGTATTGTTTTCCCGCATTGCGATACCAGCCCAACCGCCGCCGCTAATGCTAGCCACTCGCACCGTAATAGAGCCGTTGCCGCACAAGGTGCGATGAGTAAACCTGATTTTATCGGCTGTGGGAATGGAGTTACCCATTGCCGTCAGGGTATAGATAGCACCGCAAGGAGTGTAGTTACTGGTTCCGTTGGCAGTACCGACGTTGACATTGACCCAAGGGGCAGATACGGGACCGGCTTCATCTATTTGTGTATCACAGTCATTGTCTTTGCCGTCGCATAACTCTGGAGCGCCTGGATATACGGTATTGTCATTGTCGTTGCAGTCGCCGCTGGTGGCTATTAGCGAAATATCGCGTTTGTAACCCGGCGGCTGGTTACACTGTTGAAGCCATACGCCGTTAGAATAACCATCGTTGTCTACGTCGCTATACCATACTGTATAGGGATTTATGGCAGCATCGGCATCGTTGCAATCGCTGTTATTGCTTACATAACCTGGCGGAGGCGTACAAGTTGCAAGGGAGATGGCCGGGTTGCCGAAGCTATCGCCGTCGGCGTCGAGATACCAAACGTTGGTTCCCATGATTGTAACTGAAGCTACGCAATAATCGAAATTGCCAAAAGCGTCGGTTACCCCTATATATACGGTTAGCGGGCCGATGTCATTGCAATCCAGGGACAGATACGGGCTATAAGTCACCCCATCCTCGCTGATGGTGAAAGTAACTCCGCTGCAATTGTCGTAACTGCCGGCGTCGAAAACACTGCCATATAAATAGCCATACCCCCCTATTAAACTAAAACTTAAGCCGGCATAACAAATAGGCGTCGGACTAACCTTGTCTTCCACATTCACCAATCCCCAACAACTCGTACCTGTAGCTATTTCGGTAACGAAAAAAGTCAGCGTTTGTCCGGCATAACCGCTCGGAATAATGACGGAGCCGGTACCGCTTACAATGAGGTTGGTAGCGCCCGGGCCCTGATAGATATCGATGGTATAATCGCTTGGATTATAGGGCCCACCCACGAGTAAATCGACAAGCGTCAATGTGGCTTCGCAATTGCTGTTAACGCCCACGTTTAACTGGCCGACACAAGCTAAAGACGAACAGTTGATAGTCACACCGCCACTTGTAAAGTTTGTAGTCAATACATTACTGTTAATATCAGTAACTTCTATGGGATATGGAGTGCCGGAAAAACTGAAACTGGTTGTTCCGCATTGCAAAGCTGTAAAACAAACGCTGAAAATGACTGATCCATCGGGCATTGTAATACCACTGACACTATTATCAATCCAGAATAATCCCAATATGCCGGAAGAAGCCTGGCTCGTGCCAAAATTTGAGGCGGCTAAACCAGGCAGGTTGTAGTTCTGGGTGTTGGTAAAGCTGAGATAAGCCGGATCAAATTGCATGGAGAATTGGGCTGCTAAAATATCCTCAAAATCTGCTACTGTGACATTGATACATACATTCTGGCCCTGAGACACCGTAACATTCGAGGCCGTGAACGATACATCCGGTTGTCCGCCCCCGCCGGTCAATACGGTCACGCTGCCATCGTTGTGATCCAATCCGAACATATTGTAGCTACCGTCAAGTACTTCAAAAACGGTGGGCGTTTCTACAAAACTCACAGGAGAAATATCTCCTTGCGAGCCTATTACATTAAAGGTGAGTTGGAAGATGGAGGTAGTGCCGGCAAGGGTAACGCCTGTAGGTTGTACCCAGGCAAAAGACAGTTGGCCGTTAGCGGCATTCAAGGTGTTAAAATTGGTGGCGCCTACCGGCAGGTTATAATTTTGCACACTGTTGAACTGTAAAATAGCAGGATCCCAACTCATCGAAAATTGCAGTCCGGCCACGTCGGTAAATCCGTCTGCAGTCACATCAACCGTAATTAAATCGCCGTTACTGGCCGTCAGGTGTGGGGCTGAAAGCGTGACAAAAGGCGCCCCTACCGGCCCACCACATTCCATTACATCCCCTGTTTTTAACCCTATGAAATCGATTTGCTGATCGGAAGTAATATTGAGCGCTTCGCCCGTTTCGGGAAATGTTTGAAAAAATGGATTCGAGGGATTGGGAAAAACATAGTCAGCCGGCAC
>JAEUUQ010000108.1 GCA_016787505.1 Saprospiraceae bacterium
TTTATGGGTTTATGGGTTGGTGATTATAGAGGTCAGAAACTCAAAGCAAATGCAAAGCATGGTTTGAGAAGGGTGGGGAGTGGGGATATCTTTGTATCGTATTCAAAGGGATACACACACAAACAACGAAAAACGACAAAAACGTATAACCCCACAAAAAAACCAACAGGGCTTCAAAAGTCATCCCAACAAAGTCAAAGTCGTTGTTTTTGAAAAATTAACCTGGTTTATTTTCTCTATTCTATCTGTCCTTAATTACAAGACTCACTTAAGGTAGTTGGGCAGTAGAGTGAACGCTACTGTCCAACTTTTTTTGAAACACGGAAATACCAGGATAAAGCTAAACCACTGAGTTCGCACTATGAATCACAGGAGTATTGGGGAAGCGAGGGTCCCCAGTCTCCATAACTCCCGAAGGGGAGCATGCCATGAGAAAGCGTTAATGTTCATAGGGCAATTCGGAAGCCCTGCAATCGAAAAAAGATGCAGGGCACTTTTGCTCAACATTACGCAAAAAAGTTCATTGACCGTGGGGTGGAAGCGAAGGCAATAGGGGAGAAAAGACTACTTCATCACGTGCAAAAACCTTCGTTTCCCCCGTCAATTTGACAACCGATCAGCTCCTGTTTAAAGAATAGGAAGCTTTTGAATAAAGACTTAAGGGTGTTTTTTTTTTCAGAAGGGCAATTGGAGATAAGTAGATAGTTGCTATTATTCCGGGCTGGGTAGTGGTAAAAGAACCGCTGCCCAGTTTTCTTTTTCCGGTATAATTTTTTAAACACCCGCTTCGTTTCAAGACGTGTAATCACTTTTCATATAGCATCAATTTGTTATTAGCAGTCAACCCCAAAAACCACTTGAAAAAAGTAGGTTTCTATCACTAAAACCACGACCATGAACAAGCTATTGGCGATTGCACTGTTTTTCCTGGCTTTCCAACAATCTCTCCTGGCACAAATCGGCTTGAAAGCCGGTATCAACTACGCCAGCCTCTCCGAATCCGCATCAGAAGATAATTTAGGCGATTACCGCAAGCAGTCAGTGCTGGGCCTCCAGGCCGGCATTGTGGCTGAAATCAAACTCATCGACCGTTTCGTTATTCAGCCCGAATTTTTGTTTATCCAAAAAGGCGGCAAGTCGGAATACGTAATCAACGACAACAACAAGTCGGTTACCCGCGTCATCTACAATTATGTGGAAATACCCGTGCTGGCCAAGCTCAAGTTGGGCAATACGGAGGGCAAGGGCCTCGGCTTTTATGCGCTGGGCGGCCCCTTTGCCGGTTTTGCCCTCAACGGTCGCGGCGAAACCGAACTCACGCTGCTGGGCGTCACCACCAAAGACGAGTTTGATATCGATTATAGCGACGAGGATAACAACCAGAAGCGCATCGACTGGGGCGTCTCTTTTGGCGCCGGCGTCAGTATAGGCCACTTTTTTGTGGACGCCCGCTACAACCTCGGCATCAATAATCTGCTCGACGACGATGCCGACAATTCTAACGATAATAAACCCTATACCCGCACCCGAGGCATAGGCCTTACTGCCGGGTTTATTTTTTAAGACTATACGACTATAAGACTGTACGACTGTACGACTTTTAATTGTCTCGCATAGGTCGTACAGTCGTACAGTCGTATAGTCGTATAGTCGTATAGTCGCACAGTCGTATAGTCGCAAAACCATGCCGCAGCGCATCATCCTCACCGTCACCAACGACCTCGTTTACGACCAGCGCATGCAGCGCATATGCGGCAGCCTGTCGCGCGCCGGCTATGAGGTATGGCTGGTGGGGCGACTCAGGCCCCAGTCGCCTACATTGGCGCCCGCCGACTGGCGCCAGGTGCGCCTGCGTTGTTATTTCGAAAGCGGCAAGCTTTTTTATCTGGAATACAACCTGCGCCTGCTATTTTTCCTGCTTACGCATTCCTTCGCCGCCGCCAGTGCGGTAGACCTGGATACCTTACTGCCTTGTTTCGTGGCGGCCAGGTTAAAACGCAAACCCTGTTTGTACGATGCCCACGAATATTTCACCGAAGTACCCGAGGTAGTGCGGCGGCCTTTGGTAAAAAAAATATGGGAATGGCTTGCCCGGCTGCTGATACCGCGTGTGGATGCGGCCTATACGGTAGGAGAGGGGCTGGGCAAGTTGCTTTCACAGCGATACGGCAAGCCCTTTGCCATAGTGCGCAATGTTCCCGAAAAGGAGCAAGGTGGGGATCGCAAAGTCGCACAGTCGCACAGTCGCACAGTCCTCTACCAGGGGGCTTTGAACGAGGGGCGCGGGCTTGAGCAGGCCATCGAAGCCATGCAGTATTTACCGGATGTGAGCTTGTGGCTGGCAGGAGAAGGCGATCTCAGCGATTCGCTGCGACAATTGAGCCGACGACTGGGGCTCGAGGACAGGGTACACTTCCTGGGGTTTGTGCGGCCCGATGAGCTGAAAAAACTCACTTTACAAGCTACAATAGGACTCAATTTATTGGAAAACAAAGGATTGAGTTATTATTACTCACTGGCCAACAAGGCGTTTGATTATATCCGGGCGGGTGTGCCTTCTATCCATATGGATTTTCCGGAGTATCGTGTTTTAAACGATCAATACGATGTTTTCGAGCTCCTGGATGAATTGACACCCTATACGATTTTCACAACCATTCAGCGCCTACTCTCCGATTCGGTAGTTTATCAACGCCTGCAAACCAATTGCGGGAAAGCCGGGGAAATTCTCACTTGGGAGCGGGAGGAATCGATTCTGCTAAGAATATATTCCGACCTGTTGGGGTAATGATAAAAATCATCGCATCAACAAATTAGCAAATAGACAAATATTTTTTACCTTTGCCTTCGAGCTTTTCTGCATACTTATACCTATTGGGTTGCACGGCATTTTTCTTATCAAAATGTAAACGCGATTGCAACCTTTCCCCTATTTTTTCGATACAATACAAAAACTAGTTTTGAGAGGTTATTGTCTTTAGGGCATCTTTGGGCATGTGATAAGATATTATTCCACTTTCACACTAATTTTTTAAGTCTTATGAACGTACAATTACTTAAAACAGGAAAGTTACTGCTGGTAGCTGCGCTCGTGATCGGGATGGCAGCTTGCCAAAACGACACAGACGAAATTACGGAAGTACAGAGCGCAGCTGATTATGACGCGGAGGTAGCGCTTCGCTGGAATGATTTGCTGTTAGAGATCGACCGTTACGCTCCCGGCTATCGTCCGCCGGCCGCTGCCCGTATGTTGGCTTATACGGGTTTGGCTGCTTACGAAGCGACTGTACAAGGCATACCCGACCACAAATCGGTTGCCGTCAACTTTGCGGGTTTACAGGTTCCCAAGGCAGAACCCGGTCTGGAATACCACTGGCCTACGGTGGTCAACGCCGTTTACGGGTTTATGCTGAAAAACTACTATCCGCACGTAACGGAGTACTACAAGTCGCGTATTTCCACACTGGAAAGTTCGTATGAAGAGGAGTTTTCGAATGAAGTTGATCAGAATGTATTCGAACGCTCGAGAGATCATGGACGCAATGTAGCCGCCACCATATTTGCCTGGTCTTCAACCGATGCAGTTGGCCATAACGGATATCAGAATCCGCGTCCTGCCGACTATGCACCGCCTACGGGCCCCGGCAAATGGCAGCCTTCCAAGCCCGACTTTACCCGCGCGCTTTTCCCTTACTGGGGGCAGGTTCGTCCCTTTGCCGTTACGCCCAGCGATATGATCGCCAAAGCGCCGCTGGCGTTTAGCGAGTCTACTACATCGCCGTTTTACGGCCAGGCATTGGAAGTATACACACTTACTCAGCCCCAGGATCCTGAGCGCCAATGGATCGCAGAATTTTGGAGCGATGATATTTTCGAACTCACGTTCGAACCCGCTGCGCGTTGGGTAGCCGTTGCCAACCAGGTTATTTCGCAAGAAAATGTAGACCTGGCCACAGCCGTATACACCTATGCAAAATTGGGTATGGCGCTTTGCGATGCAGGCATCGTGTTGTGGAACTCTAAGTTTCACTACAACCTGGAGCGCCCGATCCACTATATCAATCGCGTAATTGACCCCAACTGGGTGACTACGCTTGATAACCCGGTTGCTGGATTGGTAGGTATGACGCCAGAATTCCCGGCATATCCTTCCGGCCATGCGGGCTTCGGATCGGCCGCTGCCGGCGTTCTTTCTGATATTTATGATCACAATTACGCCATGACCGACCGCTGCCACGAATACCGGGTGGAATTCAACGGCACGCCGCGCGCGTTTAATAATTTTGACGAGATGGCTTACGAAAATGCCATTTCGCGCGTTTACCTGGGTGTACACTTCCGCATGGACGCCGACGAAGGCCTCCGCGTAGGCTACCTCGCCGCCCGCCGCGTGAACGATCTGGAGTGGACGAAGTAAGTCAATCCATTTACTAGAGATAATAAACCTCACGCGCCATCCCGGAGATCCAATCCCGGGGTGGCGCGTTCATTTTGGTGGGCTGTGGAAAAAAATGAAATTGCCTTGTTGTATAGTGAAATCAAAGGCTTGTGCTCTTTATGTGATTGATAATCAGAATATTTCACTTAAATTTTACATACCCGGCTTTGGAGGAATCGCCGTCATATATTATTTTTAACTTTTTAGCGGTCGTTATAGCGAAAAAATACCCTCCATGTCACATCATGAGATACACCTTTACAACGCATATTCCGGGATGAACCCGAGGGAACGAAACGAATTGGTCAAGTTCCTGGTGAAAAACGTACCCTCCGACAACCGCCAATATGTCGGTGGGGCAATCGATTATGCGCTAAAGGTAAGACCATCTTTTGGCGGTTTTATCATCACTGCGCAAGACGGCGATAATATCGTGGCGGCAGTTGTAGCTAATAAGACAGGATTGGAGGGTTACGGCCCATCGTATGTACTGGCTTATGCGGTATTTCACCCTGATGCGGCCTCTTGCGATATGCTGGTACAGCAAATTTTCAGGAAGGTAAGCGCTTGCGCCGACGGGGATATTTCTATGCGGCTTACTCCGCGCTCGCCTGCGCTTAAGTTGTTCAAAAAAATCGGATTTAAATCGGAGTATATCGAATTACGCCTGCACAAACCGGCGCCGGTAGCCGCTTCGGAAGTCCAGGCTAAATAAGGTATGACGCCTCAAATTATAGCCCACCTTTCAAATGACAGCCGACTTCAACCGCTGGTGAATAGTATTCAACTCGAACCCATGCAGGGTGGTGAGGTATACGAGCGCTTGCTGAGGGCCATCTTATACCAACAATTGTCGGGCGCTTCTGCCGGGGCCATCCACAAGCGTTTTACAGCCTTGTTCCCCGATGGCAATCCACACCCCGAATTATTGCTTGCATTGGATGAGGCCGCTTTGCGCGCCTGCGGATTGTCGCGGCAAAAGTCGGAGTACATGCGCAATGTGGCCGATTTTTTTCAGCGCGAAGACAAAGTCGGCTTCGACTGGTCATCGTGGGAAGACGAGCAGATTATTTCGTATCTCACGCAAATAAAAGGAGTTGGGCGCTGGACGGTCGAGATGATCCTGATGTTTACCCTGAAACGCCCCGATGTGATGCCGCTGGATGATTATGGTATTCAGCAGGCTATGCAAAGTCTTTATCAATTCGAAGCCAAAGGCCGGGCACTTAAACGAAAAATGGAAGAGATCGCCAAACCCTGGCAGCCCTGGCGAACGTATGCCTGTTGGTATTTGTGGCGCTGGAAGGACACGTAAGTGGCGACTGTACGACTGTACGACTGTACGACTGTGCCATCCTGGGCCGGTCGTTGAGCGGAGTCGAAACGACGACTGTACGACTGTACGACTGTACGACTGTACGACTGTACGACTGTA
>JAEUUQ010000124.1 GCA_016787505.1 Saprospiraceae bacterium
CTAGTGGTGCAAAATATAAATTTCGCATAAGTTGTTAATTAGAAAGGGGCTTACCATTGTAAGTCCAGTTAAAAGGTTTAGCCATCGTCCGGTTAAAATAGTCGATAAACCGGAGAATTTGTTCTTTGAGGTCTTGCGTTGAAATAAAATTGCCTCTTCGCAGCAGCCGTCTGGCAAGAATACTGAACCAGATTTCTATTTGGTTGAGCCACGAACAGTGTTTTGGGGTATAAATAAAATATACCGGGTGCTGATCGTCGGCTAAAAAGGCGGCCCTGGTTTCTTTATTTTGCAGGATACCGGCTTTGCCTTTTTCGCCCAACTCAATATTTGAATGGAGCAAACTTGCCACCCACTGTACCAAAGAAGCGGATTGATGGGTATTAAGCTGGTCACAGACAAAAGCCCATTTTTTCACACTGGGGTCCGACTCAACCGTTTGCCGGATATGCGCCAGGAAATCTTCTTCGGTGCGGGTTGGCTCGATGGTAGGCCGGATAATCCCCCCTTGGACAACATCCCAGTTAGCCGTCAGGCATTGGGTTCCGTGCCGGATATATTCAAATTCCTGACAACGTATTTTCCCCTGTTGCATGGGTAAATCCGGTGCAGTGCGCTCCAGGGCCTGAATGCCCGTTTTTTCATCTACGCTCAGGGTTTTTACACCGGCCTCTACCCACTTTTGGGGGGCGGCCAAATAGGCTTCACAAATCCGGGCGCACCCTTGCGCTAATTCTTCGGGCGTGCACCTGGGATTGAGCCAACCCCGGGTTTTATGGGGTTTGATTTCGCTTTCCTTTTAAAAAAAGTCGAACCTGGTTCGAGCTGATGCTGGTGACGATTCCCCGTTTGATCGCTTCGTTTGTTATTTCTTTGGGCGTCCATTCGCTTATCGGACGACCACTCTGGGCAGGATCTTCCAGCGAAATGGCGATTATCTGGCAGTACTGCTCCGCTGTAAAGGTATAAGACCTGCCACTTCTGGGGGCATCGGCCAGGCATTCCTTTATTTTCTTTGTCATCCAATGGCGCAAATGGCCATCATCCGGGCCTGTCTCCAAGGCTGTAAAAGCCGCTTGGAAGCTAAGCCAGCGCTTCCTCCAACGTTTAACCTGGTCGTATTGTACGCCTAATTTTTCCGATACCTTCGTATTCGGGTACCCTTTGCTGATCTCCAGTATGATCCGGCTTCGAGCCACTTCCGTTACACTGGATTTTCGCTGACCTTGAATCTGTTCCAATATCGATCGTTGCAATTCACTCACTTCAATTTTGGGACTCTTTGGCGTCGGCATCGCTTTTTTTCTTCGCAAGATACTAAACTTAAGCATCAATTGAATTTCGAACCACTAGGCTTATAGCATTGTCTTCTTTTGAATCGGTATGATTTTTAGCTATCTTAGATTTAGATTTTATGGCTTCCTCGGCTGTCAATACGCCTTCCTTTTGCATTGAATCAATTGCTTTGATATCCGCTGTAAATTGATTGGTTCTTGCACTATTAATTGGTTCATCCTTCATTGGTCCCCCACCTAAATACGCATTAAGTGCTTTCTCTTTTAATTCGGCTTTCTTTTCAGGCGATAATGAATCATCGCTGTCAATAGCGTTCATCGCTTTATCCAACCGCCTTTCCATTGTTTTCTGAATTTCCAAATTCGCTGCCCCCTGTCCAAATGCTTTTGCTGCTTCCAAGGAACTCTGGAAAGCCTGTATTGCGTTTCGTTGATTGCCTTCTAATCCAGTAATATCTTTGAATACATTGCTTTGTCC
Source organism: Saprospiraceae bacterium (assembly GCA_016787505.1). Lineage (GTDB taxonomy): Bacteria > Bacteroidota > Bacteroidia > Chitinophagales > Saprospiraceae > JABWBR01. Next base: position 1,774 of record JAEUUQ010000124.1, read on the forward strand.
CAATAAACCTAGCGTTGCAGCCAAACCTGTTGGGTCAGGAACATTTGGTGCATTTTGAATATTGACAATTGGATTGGGTAACTGTTGCGGTTGTAAATCGCCAGGGTCTGCTCTGCGAGTATCCGTATTGATAGGATTGATTGCCGTAGGACTATCAGGAATCGGTGATTCTTCCCAACGCCAGAACCTGCTTTCGTCAATCTTCTCACATGAGTTGCATTTGCCCATTACTGCCTCTGCAAAAACACCTTTGGTCGGCACACTTACACTAATCGGTTCGGCTGCTGCCGTCATATAAAACTCCGTCAATGATTCTTTTAATCCAAAATCAGGATTAAGGTTAAGCCCAGGTGCAACTGGAAAAACAAGGCTATTCCCTACAATAGCCAGCAAATTGTTTTCGACCAAAGAAGCAACGCTCTTCCCTTCTCCTTTCCCATTCAATATAATACCATCTAATAACATGAAACGCCTTTTATCATCCATCTCTCTCCAAATCTCAGCATGATAGTGCTCCAGATTATCGTTCAAGTGGGCAATCAATCTATTCATAATTGCCAAGTCCTCTTTTCTTGGGTCACGCAATTCATCTGTTGTCGGTCCCGTATATATTGTAACGCCGTCTGTTGCGGTCAGGTCGTCACCAAGCGTTTGATATTTGAACAGAAATCCATCGAAATGCTTGGTTCTATAACGTAAAAATCCTGATTCAACGGTCATATATGACCCATCAGGTAAAATGTCGCCTAAATTTGTAATTTCTAAATTTGGAAATAGGTCTAACCTAAATTTGGTTTTAATCTTTAAATAATGGAATTTGTCTCTTGCAAAGGAAGTTGGTTGCGTTAACCGCAATGTCACTTTTAACATCCCATTGCGGACGTACCTTGATGTAACAGCAGCATCAATACTTACTGTCCCGCTACTATTTCCAGATTCGTTTTCTACAATAAACGTCAAAGAATTGACAAATGCACGGGCAATTTTCTCACCGAGCATTTGATGAAAAACAACATCTTTATCCGCTGCGCCTTCCAGATAGTCTAAATAGAATTGTTCGGGTTGGACACCTTCTAAAAATGGCTTTAATTTTTCCCAATTGGCTTTTATAATTCTTCCAACTTTTTTCTTGTGCCAAACAGGTGGTGAGTATTGTGAGCCAGCAAAAACTGGTGGTCTATCTGTATCATCAACTTCTACAATATCATCAATGGGTCTTTGCAGAACGAATCTGATATTCAATACACCATTCGCAGCAATAATATTTTCAGAGGCGTATGTTCCAGAAGGGAAGCCACTATCTCTCCATTGATGCAAAACCCTATCTATGGCATCAAATGCCGTTATTAATCGTCTATCTATAAGTGCTCTCTGTAATGGTTCCCGCCAACGAGATGCTTTTTTTCCTTGCTCGTCAAATTGGGACATCAAAAGCGGAACAAACAAGACCTCTCTTGCATCTGCAAACCTTTGACGAACTTTAAAATGTCGCAATACTTCATAGTATTGAATAGTCAATGCATGGCAGTGGTTGTAATTTGCTACACTTTCAGATGAAACTTCAAATCGTTCTCCTTGTGATACTGTTTGGATAACAGTAGAGCGCATACTGCGAACAGAATTTGCAGATTGAACAATCTTGTCTCTTAATTTTTGTTGGTCAGATGCAGAAGTTTGGCGAAGGTTGTTTTGCCATGCTTCAGAATTTGCATTACTTGCTCCACCTGCTACTCCGAATAACACCCCAAAAAAACCTCCAATTCCACCTGCAATTGCAGAAACATTTGCTCTTGACCCACCTCTTACATTTTCTTGAACTGTCCCTTTGGCTATTTCAAATATATCTCTATCTCTTGAAAGAGAATTGTAAAGGCTTTCTTCATAATCTATATTTTGAATATTACTGGCTGATTCACGCCTTTCCCAATCGAAAACAACAATTTGCTTCTTTTGTCCCGGCGCCAAAGGCAGGCTATATAACAAATCTCCAAGAGAATAACCATCCGCCAACCACTCTGTTTTAAATTGTAACACGTGTCCATGTGCAACTGAAACTGCCTGATATATAGTTGGTTCATCATCCCAATCAACTGCATTAGCGGAGCCTAACTCAACTCTTCCCAATGGCTTTGATGGTTTAACAGGATTTAATGTTGCTTGCAATTTATGTGCTTCATTCATTGCAAACAATTTGGATATATTGTCTTTGGTTAACGCTTTTTCATCTCTGATAAAATTATGGAGTACATTTTTATTTATCCTTATTGATTTTATGGATTCGTTGAAATCGTCATCATTTGCAGTTGCTCTTGCTCTTGCAGTCCGTGTAGTTGTCTTTATCGGTGACTCTCGAACAACAAATGGCAATGCTTTAATTGGTTCTAATAATTCAAAAATAGAAAACGGTAGTTTGCCTAGAACATCGGCTAAGGTCAATTCATCTTCATCTTCCAGCACATAACCTTTAATTTCTGGTTGAGATGTTCTTATTAGGCTATAAAATGAAAATTCCTCCAATACCCTTTTATCTTCAAACTCATTCGCATGGCAGCCACAATCTTTGGTGGCTGCTTCCTCTGCGGTTATTAACTTTAACTCAGCAATCAGAATAAGTCTATTAGGAAAGACCAATACTTTTTTTTCCGTTTCATTGCCTTGCGCATCAATTTCATTAATTAATTTTTCTTCCAACTTGATTGGTATTGGGTTCTCTGTAAGGTCTAATCCTATCAATGCGTTTGCTTCTTTAAAGTAACCTATTGGGTATTCGATGGAAAAATAACCTTGTGCTTCTGTTTTTACAACTGTTATTGGGAGCAAATCACTACTGTCATCCTTTTTTGCAGAAATGATAACTTGGACATCTTCCATCTTTTTAACACCTTTTTTATCTAAAAGGCGACCATAAATATGGGCTGAATGGCTCTTTTCAGTAACAGCCTCTGGCTTAGTGTTGGGGTCAATGGCATTATTGATGGTAAATTCAATTCTTTGCCTCTGTCTGCTAAGATTTTTTAGCAAAGCACTTTTTTGAGTAAGTATATTCCCTACTGGTTTTTGAATGAGTATTAATACTTCTCGGTCTTCGATTGCAGAAGTTCCAAAATCAATTTCTTTTACTTCGTCTTGGTTGTGGTTTATAGTTAAGGCAAACTCTTGTGCCTCAACCTTTATGGTTTCATTTGCCTTTACAAAGTAAGAAACTTGCAAAGTGATTTCGGCTTTTGGATTGTCGCCGTTATTTTTCAGGATGAGTGTAGATTTCATTTTATACGAATTTTATTTATTTTATTTTTTTGGTTGCCGCCATCTGTGGCATGGACGACGTGCCGCCTTCCCCGGTCAGTTCTTAGCCCTGAGGCGGCATGGACGGCCATGCGGTGTTAGCGGCTTTTCTGTTTTGGCAACGCCTACCTGGCATTCAAGTGACTTTTGACTATCGTTGCGTTCGTTGTTTTCTGTGATACCTGGCTATCGTAGCGCTTGTTTTTCTATGCTGCTTAGCTGTCGCGTTTTTTCTGTGACGCTTGGCCCTCGTGTTATTTTTTCAGTGCTATTCG
>JAEUUQ010000239.1 GCA_016787505.1 Saprospiraceae bacterium
TTCCCGTCGCCCACCAGCGATCGCGTGTGGATTAAAGCGGATGATGGATTGGACGTACAACAGGCCGTACTCTATACCTCTACCGGACAGATAGTTGACCGGTGGAACCGGCCGGAGTCAAGTCTGGCATTAGGCCGGCTGCCGGCAGGCATATACCGCCTGGCCATTATCACCGACAAAGGCGTAGTGCACAAGTCAGTGGCAAAGAATTGATTTTCATTAAATTATTTAATTAAAAAAACAACTTCCAATATGAAACAGGTACGTTTCCTTTTGCCGGCCATACTCGTATTGTTCGTTTATATACATGCGATAGCCCAAACACCCACTGCTACTATTTCGGGGCAGGTGACCCTGGTTGACGGCACAACCTCGCTTTCCGGCGTTGATGTTGTATTAACAGATGAACTAGGAGGTATCGTAGCCACCACGCAGACCAATGCTTCAGGCGAATATGAATTTGCCGATATCCCCACCGGCGCCACCTATTCGCTCGCGTTGAACAGAGCCGACGGAGCGCCGCTCAACGGTGTCTCTACCTTTGATGCGGTGCTGATAGCCCGGCACATACTGGGTGTGGAGGCACTGTCCACACCATATAAGATAATAGCCGCAGATGCTAACGGCAGCGGCACGAATACCACTTTTGACATAGTCTTGATCAGGAGGCTTATACTTGGCATCAGCCAGCAGTTTGATATCGCGCATTGGCGTTTTGTGCGGGCCGACCTGGCATTTCCCAACCTCGATCAGGTATTTGCGACCCTTAATGCCGATCCCGCCCAGTTTTTGCTTGGCGCTGATTTGACCCGCAATTTTGTTGCCGTGAAGATCGGCGATGTGAATGGCAGCGCGGTGACTCAGTGACTGTAGGACTGTAGGACTTTAGGACTTGGCGATTTTGTAATACGTAGAGACGCAAAATTTTGCGTCTCTACGTAATATTGGTACGGATACGCATATTTTTGTGTTTTTACCATTTATGCGTAAGCCATGATAAAAAACCTATTCGCCCAAATTTTATTCTTTAGTTTATTCTGTTTTCCTGTCATCGCGCCGGGCCAGGCGCATCAGGAATATTACCCCGATCCCGACCCTGTCATACAGCAACGCCTGGAGGAGTGGAAAGACCTCAAATTCGGGCTGCTGATGCATTGGGGGGCATACAGCCAGTGGGGCATCGTAGAAAGCTGGAGCATCAATCCCGAGGATCTTTCGTGGGCAACCGGCGCACGAAAACAAGGGGTGGCCGATAATTATTTCGACTACCTGAAGGCTTATGAAAACCTCCAAACTACCTTTAACCCTGTGCGTTTCAACCCGGAAAAATGGGCTTCGGCGGCGAAGGATGCCGGTATGAAATACATGGTATTCACGACCAAGCATCACGACGGATTTTGCATGTTCGACTCGAAATTTACCGACTATAAAATTACGGATAAAGACTGCCCATTCTCGTCAAATCCCCGCAGCAATGTGACCAAAGAAATATTCGACGCGTTTCGCGGGGAAGGTTTGTGGGTAGGGGCGTATTTTTCGAAGCCGGACTGGCACAGCGACTATTACTGGTGGAAAAAATTCCCGCCGGCCGACCGCCATTGCAACTATTCTATCGAAAAATACCCCGAGCAGTGGAAAAATTTTACCGATTTCACACACAACCAGATTAACGAACTGGTAAGCGACTACGGCAAGGTAGATATCCTTTGGCTCGACGGCGGATGGGTGCGAAAGTTGACAGAGGAAGAAGTCTTCGCAGGCTTAAAAGAAAAATACGAAGGCGTTCGATTTGCCAGAAACACGCAAAGCCAGGATATCGACATGCCCCGCCTGGTCAGGGAAGTGCGGGCAAAACAACCCAAGCTGATCGTGGTAGACCGCGCAGTGCCCGGCGAGCAACAAAACTACCTCACTCCTGAACAACACATCCCGGAAAACGGGCTTCCCTATCCCTGGGAAACCTGTATGACAATGGCTTCGAGTTGGAGTTATGTGCCCAATGATGTGTACAAACCTACAAACGAGTTAGTAGAAAAACTGGTAGATATCGTCAGCAAGGGCGGCAACTACCTGCTCAATATCGGCCCCTCTCCCCAAGGGGAGTACAGTGACACGGCTTACGTTCGCCTTCGCGAAATCGGCGAATGGATGAAGGTCAACAGCGAGGCTATATACGGTACCCGGATGTATGCCGTTTTCGGCGAAGGAAATAATATCAGGTATACCCAGTCGAAAGACGGCAAAACCCAATACGTATTCCTGTTTGAGTTTCCGGCATCACCGGTGGTGCTGACCAAAATGACCTTGGATAAAGGTCAGAAAGTCAGCCTGTTGGGCTCGGACAAATCCTTGAAATGGAAACAAAGCGAACGGGGATTGGAGATCACCGTGCCAAAGGAACTGAAAAAAAACACCAATCACGTTTGGGTAATGAAGATTGAAGGGTAGGGCGGTTGTCGCTCACAACCCACAACCCACAACAGAGATCACCCCCCACGCCGCTCCTGAGACGCCGCCACCGGCAAATACACCAGCACGCACATGGCCAGTGCGAGAGCCTCCACGACAAGCAGATACCAGGGCCAGGGGCCCAAAAAATCGAGGGGAGAAGCCGTGGGCGGTTTGCCCAGCAGATACATATAATTTGCGTCAAGCAACAGATTCATCACCAGCACAAAAGCGGCGTAGACCTGTAAATAACCGAAAGCGCGCCAGATGCTGCGCCGGGTGGGATACAGGCGAAAGACGGAAGTGACGTACACGGCATAAATCACCAATCCGCCGTGGACGAACCAATATTTAAAAAAAGTAAAATTGGGAAAACCCTCGTATAAATGGGGGGTGAGAATAGCCTGGATAGTGCCTGCCAGTATCCAGAAATAAAAAATCTCGTGGGCCCTGTAGGAAGGCCGCCACATCAGGAAGGGCAGCACCAGCGACATCATATTGCAGAGGTCGAAAGGGAGATCGGTGGCGGGGTTGAAATACCCCTGGGCGATACGCGCGGCTATCCAGAATAACACCCAAAACGCCAGTACCAGCTTAATGCCGCGGGCTAAGCCGAGTTGCTGCTGTTCGCTGAGGTATCGCTTGCTCGCGTAGGGCAGTGAAATGCAGCACAACAAGGTAAGCCCCATCATCACCAGGTGCTGTTGGCCGAAGAGCGTAAAGTCTTCATTATGGCGAAAAAAAGCCGTCTCCATAGGTTTTGCGCTAGTGAGCGGAAAAGATACGCAGCTTTTATTAACACAAGTTGAAGTATAACACAACTTTCCGGTTGGCCGCATAGTTTTTTCAGTATACTTTTGCACTTCAATTTAAGTCGCCAAACAATGAGCGAAGCTATAAAGCACGAGTGCGGTATCGCTTTGATACGGTTACTCAAACCATTGTCGTACTATGAAGAAAAATACGGCACCTCGCTATACGCTATCAACAAGCTGAGGCTGTTGATGCAGAAGCAGCGCAACCGAGGGCAGGACGGCGCCGGCATGGCCACCATCAAACTCGACCCCGCGCCCGGCACCAAGTATATCAGCCGCAAGCGCAGCAATGCCTCCAACTACCTGCACGACCTTTTTAGCCAGATATACTGGCATTTCAAAGATGTACCCTATGAACAGTTGCACGACCCCGAGTGGCTAAAAAACAACAAACCTTATGTGGGAGAGGTAATGATGGGCCACCTGCGCTACGGCACCCATGGCGACAACAGCATCGAGACCTGCCACCCTTTTTTGCGCCAGAACAACTGGATTACCCGCAATCTCATCCTGGCCGGCAATTTTAACCTCACCAATGTCGACGAGCTTTTCCAGGAATTGGTCGCACTGGGGCAATACCCCAAAGAAAAAGCCGATACCGTGACCGTCATGGAAAAAATCGGCCACTTCCTCGACGACGAGGTGCAGCGCCTGCACACCTGGTTTAAGCCCGACGGTTATAGCAATGAGCAAATCAACAGCCTCATTTTTGACCACCTCGACATACAGCGCCTGCTGAGGCGCGCCAGTAAGAAATTCGACGGCGGTTATGTGATGGTGGGCATGATCGGCCACGGCGACGCCTTCGTAATGCGCGACCCTTCCGGCATTCGCCCCGCTTTTTATTATTGCGACGACGAAATAGCCGTAGCCGCTTCCGAGCGCCCCGCGATACAGACTACTTTTAATGTACACATTAGCAAAGTGCGAGAACTCAAGCCGGGGCATGCGCTGATTATCAAAAAAAACGGCCTAATCTCCGAAAAACCTTTTGTAGAGCCCGCACCGCGTGCCTCCTGTTCGTTCGAACGCATCTATTTTTCGAGGGGCACCGACCGCGATATTTACCTCGAACGCAAAAAGCTGGGCGAATTACTCGCCGACGCCGTACTCAAAGCCGTCGATTACGATTTTAAACACACGGTTTTTTCTTTTATCCCCAATACTGCCGAAACCGCGTTTTACGGCCTCGTTGAAGGCGTAGAAATCCGCCTCAATGAAATAAAACGCGATAAAATCGTGAAGATGGGCAGCGATATCAAACCCGCCAAACTGGAAAAAATACTGGCGATGCGCGCCCGCGTGGAGAAAATCGTGGTGAAAGACGAAAAGCAACGCACGTTTATCGCCGATTCCTCTTCGCGCGAAGAAATGATGTCGCACGTATACGATGTATCATACGGCATAGTTGATAATGAAAAAGATACGCTCGTTTTGCTCGATGATTCTATCGTGCGCGGCACTACGCTTCGCGACAGCATCATCAAAATCGTATCGCGACTACGCCCCAAAAAGATCGTCATCGTGTCTTCGGCCCCCCAGATCAGGTATCCCGACTGCTACGGCATCGATATGTCAAAAATGAAAGAATTTGTGGCCTTCCAGGCTATGGTGGCCTTGCTCAAAGAATCGGGCCGCGAACACCTGATGCAGGAAACCTACGAGCGTTGCAAAGCACAGGAAAACGAGCCTAAAGAGCAAATTATAAACGAGGTATCCACCCTCTACGATTTGTTTACCGATGAGGAGATTTCACAAAAAATTGCAGAAATTATCACCCCGCCGAATATCAAACCAAAGGTGGAAGTCATTTACCAAAAGGTAGAAGATTTGCAAAAAGCTTGCGCCGATAACAACGGAGATTGGTATTTTTCGGGCAAATACCCTACACCCGGAGGCAATCGGGTGGTCAACAGGGCTTTTATCAATTATATGGAAAACAAAGACGAACGAGCATACTGATCCGCGGGCCAATGGTTAAAAAAATGATAATTTAGGGTTTTTGCTATCTCTGTTTTAACACTTTACGCGTTTTTGCATCATTGACCCAATAATTGTAAAATATGAAAAAAGCAATCTGGCTGGCCGTCGCCCTACTGACCGGTACGCAAGTTTGGTCGCAGGATCAGGACTTCCGAAATTATGTCGAGAAATACAAAGATATCGCCGTTCGCGAGATGGAACGCGCCGGTATTCCCGCCAGTATCAAGTTGGCGCAGGGTTTGCTGGAATCAAATGCAGGAAAAAGCCCGCTGGCCCGCCATGCCAACAACCATTTTGGTATTAAATGCGGCAACGATTGGAAGGGCAAAACGTATAGCCAGGAAGACGACGAATACGATGCCAACGGCAAACTCGTCAAATCCTGCTTCCGCGTCTATAAGTCGGATGAGGCCAGTTTTGTGGCGCATTCCGAGTTTTTGCGAGACCCCCTGAAGACCAACCGCTATGGTTTTCTTTTCCTGATAGACCCCACCGACTATAAGCGCTGGGCTCAAGGGCTCAAACGTGCAGGGTACGCAACAAGCGCTACCTACCCCGAAAAGCTGATAAGCCTGATCGAACGCTACGAACTACATAAATACGACCGGGTGTCGACTATCGACTTCGAAACGCCGGCTGAAGAAGTGATGGTGGGTATCCTGAGTGTGAATGACGTGAAGTACGTGATATCCGACTCCAGCGAAACGCTCGCCGATATCGCCCGCCGTTCCGATGTGAGCCTGCGCAGCCTGCTCCACTACAACGAACATATCGTTGATGAAGGCAAGGCAATCCCCTCGGGTACCAAGGTCTTCCTGCAACCCAAACGCAATTCGTACCGCGGCCGCCAAACCTGGCATTATGTGAAAGCAGGCGAAAATATGCGCGATATTTCTATGAATTACGCGCTCAATCTGGTGAAACTCTATAAGCGCAATAGAATGACGCTCGGCACGGAACCCGCCGTAAACGAGCGAATCAAACTGAGAGGCTCAAAACCTAAAAATCGCCCCAGATTGAGCTCCGAAGGGGCCGTGCCTACCCCCGTGCCCGATCAAATGCCCAAGGACAAAGACGTGGACGGCCTCCTCGATATGGAGGTGGAAGGTACCAATACGACCAACAAACCCAAGAATACTTATAATTCGCCGCCTGTAGAGGTAGAACCCGAGCCGACGCTGCCCGTGATCACCCCCCAAAAACCAGTTACTCCCCCCCAGTCCGACCCGGTTCCTCCACCCGAAAAACCCGCCACGCCGCCCGTGATGGAAGATCCGTTTAACGAGACCGAAACAAAACCGGCCACGCCCCCGGTTACAACCGATACGCCCGAAACCAACCCACCGGCTGATACGCCTCAGTATCACACGGTGATCAAAGGCGATACGCTATGGAATATCTCTCAGCGCTACGGCACTTCGGTTGATGAACTCCGCCGGCTCAACAATATGGCGAATAATAATATCCAACTGGGGCAAAGGCTGAGGGTGAAATAGCAGTCAGCTCTTAGCAGTCAGGGCTTAGCGACTAACCGCTAAGCCCTAACCGCTAAGCCCTAACCGCTAAGCCCTAACCGCTAACCGCTAACTGCTAATAAAAATGAAAAAACACTTACTCCTATTTGTAATCCTTTGCACTGCCGCTGCCGTATCGGCGCAGAGTTATGCCTTTGGGCTAAAAGGCGGCCTTACAGTCGGCAGCCAGCGATGGAGCGACTTTGAACGCGATCCTTCCTACAAAATGCACGGCATCGCCTTTATTGAATCGGCAGAAGAAGAAAACAATTTTGCTATTTTTGCGCAAGGAGGCTACCATGTCAAAGGCAGCGCCATGCGCAACAGAACCTTCTCCAACCCGATCAACGGCGACTTATTTCGGCCCCCGGCTTATGAATTTTTATTCCGAAATGTATCGCTGACGGTCGGCGGCAAGCAGAAATTCGCCTTTACCGGCGCCAGCAAATTGTATTATATGTTGGGAGTGCGGGGCGATTATACGGTGAGTACCAACCTCGCTCAATACAACGATTTTAACGAACAAAACCCAGCCTACGCTATTTTTCCTTTTGACGACAGCGAATTCATCAGGGAGTTTAACTACGGGCTCACTATTGGCGGCGGAATGGAATTGCCTTTTTCAGAATTTGTGGGCATGCTGCTGGAATTGACGATCAACCCCGATTTTTCGCTGCAATACCAGCAACCGGCTATTCCCAATGTGACCGATCCGTTTACGAGTATGTCGCGCACGCTGCCCGAGCGCAAGGTGCGCAACCTTACCCTGGAACTCACGCTGGGATTCCGCTTTTTGCATAAAATTGAGTACATCGACTAACGATACCGCGAATGATCTATCTGAGAAGTAAAAATCTGGTGAAATTTTACGGCCCCAGGCAAGTGGTACGCGACGTATCCGTTGAAGTCCGGCAGGGCGAAATTGTGGGCCTGCTGGGACCTAACGGCGCCGGCAAGACTACTACTTTTTATATGGTAGTGGGATTTATCAAGCCCAACGCCGGCGATGTATTCCTCAACGAAGAGCGAATTACCGACCTGCCCATGTACCTTCGCGCCCAAAAAGGCATCGGCTATCTGCCGCAGGAGCCCTCCGTATTTCGCAAACTCAGCGTAGAAGACAATATCCTGGCTGTGCTCGAAATGACCTCCCTCAATAAAGCCCAACAACACGAAAAGCTGGAAGAACTGATCGGCGAATTCGGCCTCGAAAAGGTGCGCAAGAGCCGCGGCGATACCCTTTCCGGCGGCGAACGCAGGCGCACTGAGATCGCCAGGGCACTGGCTACCAATCCCAAATTCATCTTGCTCGACGAACCCTTTGCCGGCATCGACCCCATCGCCGTAGAGGATATTCAGTCTATCGTGGCCAAATTAAAAACCAAAAACATCGGCATTCTCATCACCGACCACAACGTGCAGGAAACGCTGTCGATTACCGACAGGGCCTACCTCATGTTTGAGGGAAGTATCCTGAAAGCCGGCACCGCCGAAGAACTGGCTGCCGACGAGATGGTGCGCAAGGTGTACCTGGGCCGCAATTTTGAATTGCGCCGCAAGGTGGTGGATATGCCTTAATCCACAATCATAGAAGCCGTATCGAGTTCCTGCTGGCGGATATGAGCCGGCAATTCGCGGAATTCGTATTGCTGGTTGCGCAGCCTGGGCTCGAAGCCCGCCTCGCGGATAGCCTGCTGAATGCCGTTGGCCGTAAACCGGAAACGAGCCCCCGCCGCCGATACCACGTTTTCTTCGATCATAATGCTGCCGAAGTCGTTGGCGCCTGCATGCAGGCACAACTGCGCCACCTGCTTGCCTACCGTAAGCCACGAAGCCTGGATGTTGGTCACGTTGGGCAACATGATGCGCGACAGGGCGATCATGCGCACGTATTCGTCGCCGGTGACCGTATTGCGGGCGCGTTTGAGCTTTTTGAGTATGGTATCTTCATCCTGGAACGGCCAGGGAATAAAAGCTATGAAACCTTTGGCAGTAGCCGGTTTTTCCGATTGTACCTGCCGGATATCAGCCAGGTGCTGCATGCGCTCGAGGTTGGTTTCGATATGGCCGAACATCATGGTGGCCGAGGTGGTGAGGTGCAGCTGGTGGGCGGCGCGCATAATGTCGAGCCATTCCTGGGCGCCGCATTTGCCTTTGGAAATCAGTCGCCTCACGCGGTCGTTGAGGATCTCGGCGCCTGCGCCGGGCAGCGAATCCAATCCGGCTTCCTTGAGCGCCTTGAGCACCTCGTAGTGCGTTGATTGCTCCAACTTGGTGATATGCGCCACTTCGGGAGGCCCCAATGCGTGCAATTTGAGATTGGGATATAAAGACTTGAGCTCACTAAACAATTTACAATAATAGTCGAGCCCCAAATCGGGATGGTGCCCCCCCTGCAACAGCAATTGCTCGCCGCCAAACTGGAAGGTCTCTTCTATTTTTTGCTTGTATTCTTCGATGGTGGTGATATACGACTCTTCGTGGCCGGGCCGGCGATAGAAATTGCAGAATTTGCAATTGGCTATGCATACGTTTGTGGTATTGGAGTTGCGGTCGATGATCCACGTGACGGCTTTGCCCTGCACATGGTGCTGCCGAAGGCGGTGGCCTACGTGTATCAATTCGGCTGTAGCCGCATTTTCCAACAGAAATACCCCCTCTTCAGGTGTGAGGAATTCCAGCGCTAAGGCTTTTTGCAATAAATCGTCGACCCGCATATCAATTGAACTTGTCATTTAAAACACAAAAATAACAAATGGGTTGATGGGTTGATGTGCTTATTTGCTAATTTGCTGATTTGCTAATAGTTTATAGGTTTATGGGTTTATAAATATTAATTATCAGCACATTAACACATTAACACATCAGCACATCAGCACATTAGCACATCAACACATCAGCAAATCACCTCTCCACAATAGTCACCACCCTATCGTAACTCAAGCCCGTAAAAATGCCGATCGCGCCGGCAGTGCCCTCCAGGTTGGAAATGATGGGACTGGGCTGGCCGAAAGGATTGCCGTTGGAAGACACAGCGGTTTGCACACTGCCAAAAAAGTCGTAGTAAGCCTTGTCGATGTGAAAAATCGTATTGATGACGGTATCGCCTTCGGCATATACATAGCCGCTGCCGAAAATGAACACGTCTTCCACGATGCGGTCATCTGATACAAAATCCTGCTGCGGGATACTATCGAGAGTAGACTGGTTCAGCATACGCCGGTAATAATTGCGCTCGCCGGGAATATCCGTAAAGTAGGTCAACACGCGGGCCAGAGTATCATCTTCGGCAAAATTGACCACAATGCTATCGATGGGCACCACTGGCATCAGGCGTGTGACAGCCGTGATAGTTTTTCCGTCTTTGGTGATGATCTCCAATTCAAAATCGTCGGTATAATTGAGGGGTACGATGTCGGACGATTTATAATTGAAAAACTTACTTGTGCTATTATTAAAAAGCCATTCGTTGCGAAGTTCATGGGTGGCGCCCTGGTGGTGAATAAATACCTGCGCGCTATCCACCAGGATTTGCTGCAGGTATTGGGCGTCTAAATCGGGAAATGGCTCAAAATAAGGCGATGTGCGCGTCATGAGCAGGGTATAGGGCTGTCCCGGTTCGAGATAACATTCTACAAAAATACGCGACTCGTATTCGGGCAGTTCGATCTCTATCTCTTTTTCGAGGTTGCAGGCGCCCATTGCGCTCAGCAGCACTACAAACAGCGCCAGGCGGCTGCTCCAGGTCATATTGCTATTGGTATTTGACATTTGATATTTTTTTAATGGCATCAAAATGACTTCGTACTTGTGTTTTGGGGGCTTAAAATTTTAACACAAAGGCTCAAAAAAAATAAAGGCACAAAAACTTAGTGGTACTTAGTGTTCTTGGAGCCTTTGTGGTAAAAGTCGGACTAAAGAGCTTTTTATTCTCTTATCATTTAAAACTTAAAATTCCAGGTTATAGAAGGCAAAATCGGGAATAGCGATACCTGCTTGGCGGCAATGCGCTCGGGCACTTCAAACGTATTGCCCTGGGTATCGGTGACTTCCTTGAATTCGGGTTCGAAATAAATGAAAAACGTATTGCGCCTGTCGTAGGCGTTGACTACGGAAAGGGTGATATCGTTTTCACCCCAACGAGGGAAAAAGCGAATAACCAAACCCAGGTCGAGGCGGTGATAAGGCGGCAGGCGGTAGTTATTGCGGTCGAGGTAATCGGGGGTCACCGTTTCGAAACTTCCCCCATAGACATCCTGGAACGTGAAGCGACCGCCGGGCAGCCAGCGCAGGTCGCCCGAGCCGTATACAAAAGACGCCGTGGCAGAAATGCGGCGGCTGATCTCCCACATGGCTACCACCGAGAGGTCGTGGCGGCGGTCGTAGATGGGCGGGAAGTACCCCTCCTGAGCAAAGCGGGCTTCTTCATCGAGCGGCACAAATTCGCCGCGGCGGGTGAGGCCGAGGGTATAGCCGATCCAGCCGGTGAGCCGGCCTTCTTTTTTCTCTATTCCCAATTCGAAGCCGTAGCCGTAGCCTTTGCCGTTGGCAAATTCGTTTTCCAGCTCATTATTGGCAAATAGCTCGGCGCCGTCGACAAACTCTATTTGGTTGTGCAACCATTTGTAATAGGTTTCGGCGGTGAGCAACAGGCCTTTGCCGAGGTCGACGGAGACACCCGCAGCTACCTGGTCGGACGACTGCGGCCGCACTCGCCGGGTGGAGGGGTACCATACATCGGTGGGCAGCGCCACGCCGGCGTTGGCTATCAGGTGCAGGTATTGGTTCATGCGAGCGTAGCTGGCCTTTACCGACAAGCGCCGGTTGGGCGCATAGCGGGCCGAAAAACGGGGTTCGGGCGCCGCCCGCCAGGTATCATCGTTGTTAAAGGCGCTGAGGCGAAGCCCGGTGCTGAGGCTCCACTGCGGGTTGATATCCCAGTCGTCAGAAACGTACAAACCGGCCTCCAGGCCGTTCAGATTTTGTCCCGATGAAAAATTCACCTTGCCGTCGGTAGTGCCTGCTTTGAGGCGCCCCACCGTAAACCAGTGATACGTGGCGTTGCCACCAAAACGCAGCGTATGGAGGTTGTTGATGGCGTAATAAAAATCGGATTTTAAATTGGCGTCTTTGATATTGGAGCCCAAGACAAAAGAGAATCCGGTGAGCCTGTTCTCGATATTATACTGGTAATCGGAATAGGTAAAAGTGGTATTGGCAAACAGCTTGGGGTTAAAAACGTGATTCCAGCGGACGGTACCCGTGGCATTGCCCCAGTCGAAATCAAAATCAAAAAAATCGCCGTCGAAACCAAATACGTCGCGGCCGAAATAACCGCTGAAGAACAGCTTGTCGCGCTCGCCGAGCTCTACATTTATTTTGGTATTGAGGTCGTAAAAATAATAACCCGGAATGGGGTTGTAATCTTCGGTATTCCGGTTAGCTCTGTTAACCTGGTTGGTGAGCAGGTCGACATAGGTGCGGCGGCCCGACACGATAAACGAAGCTTTGTCTTTTACAATCGGCCCTTCGAGGGTAAGTCGCGACGCCAGCAGGCCGATGCCGCCCGAGCCGGCAAAGTGTTTGCTGTTGCCTTCTTTGAGCTTGACGTCGATCACCGACGAAAGCCTGCCGCCGTATTGCGCCGGAAAACCGCCCTTGTAGAGTTTGAGGTCTTTTACCGCGTCGGTATTAAAGGTGCTGAAAAAACCGAATAAGTGGTTGGGGTTGTACACAATAGCTTCATCGAGGATGATGAGGTTCTGATCGGCGCCGCCGCCGCGCACAAACAGTCCGGTGGTGCCTTCTGAGCCCGATATAATGCCGGGTTTAAGCTGGATGGTTTTCAGGATGTCGCTTTCGCCCAACAACACGGGAATAGCCTTGGCTTCTTTGGTGCTGATGGTGGCTACGCTCATCTCGGTAGATTGCAGCACATCGCGCACAGAGCCGGCTTGTACCACCACTTCCTTCAATTGAACGCCCGTGCTGAGTTCGACTTGCAGGCTGATATTGGCCTGGAGAACCACTGTTCGGCGTTCGGTTTGGTAGCCTACATAGCTGAATTCGAGCGCTACCGAATCGGCGGCGGGCAAAGTCAGCGAATAAAACCCGTATTCATTGGTCGTCGTGCCAACAGAATAATCAGCAGTCACCACAGAAGCGCCTATGAGCGTTTCGCCGTTGCCGGCGTCGGTGACCACACCGCTTATGGTAAAGGCGCGCTGGGCGAGGGCGCCGCTACCCAGAAATAGCAAAAAAAGCAATAAGAGGGTATATCTCATGATCTTCTTCTTTTTTACAAACTTACTTAGGGAAGGCTTTTTTGATGATTATATTTTACCAACACATGTATTTAATCAACCAATGGCGCGTAGCTTACTATCAACAGTAAATTGATGCCCCAGTTTTGATATGGGTAGAAAAAAAATAGTAGTTTTGGAAAAATAGATTGATCCGCGCATATGAATACCAAAGTTTCCCCCTACTGGAAACCGGTGAAAACAGATGAATCCGTAGTTGCCCGGCTACAAGAGGCACTCGGCATTCACCCTGTGTGCTGCCGTTTACTGGTACAGCGCGGTATTACTACCGAAGACGAGGCCAGGCGCTTTTTTCGCCCTTCGATGGCCGACCTGCACGATCCCTTTCTGATGAAAGACATGGACCTCGCCATCGAGCGATTGTCGCAGGCCGTAGAGCGCGGCGAAAAGATCGTGATTTACGGCGATTACGATGCCGACGGCACAACGGCAGTGGCCTTGTTGTATAGTTTTCTCGAAGGTTTTCACCCCAACCTGGATTATTACTTGCCCGACCGCTATAAGGAAGGCTACGGCTTATCTTTTGAGGGCATCAACTATGCCCATGAAAAAGGCGCTACGCTGATGGTGGTGGCCGATTGCGGCATTACTGCTTTGACACAGGCCGAACACGCCAAAAGCCTGGGCATAGACCTCATTATTTGCGACCACCACATGCCTGGGCCGGTCTTACCCCATGCGGTGGCGGTGCTCAACCCCAAGCGAGTCGACTGCGAATACCCATTCAAAGAACTCAGCGGTTGCGGCATAGCCTTCAAATTGACGCAGGGCTACGTAGAAAGCCACGGCCTCGACGCCCGCGCCCTCGACGCCCTGCTTGACCTGCTGGCTATCAGCATTGCTGCCGACATTGTGCCCATCACCGGCGAAAACCGCATCCTCGCGTATTTCGGCCTGCACCGCCTCAACTCCACGGAGCGCCCCGGCCTCAACGCCCTCATCGACCTCAGCAAACGCTCGCGGCCCCTGCTTATCAACGATATCGTGTTCGGGCTAGCCCCGCTGATCAACGCAGCCGGCCGCCTCGCCGACGCCGACCAGGCTGTCAGGCTTATGCTGGCTCGCGACCGCACCGTTGGCGCCGACTATGCCCGCGTGCTCAACTACCGCAACCAACTGCGCAGAGAATTTGATCAGCGCATCTTTAGCGAAGCTATCGCGCTCTTTGAGCACGACGAAAATAAACACAAGAAAAGCAGCATTGTGTTGTTCCAACCCCACTGGCACAAAGGTGTGGTGGGCATAGTAGCGTCGCGAATGGTAGAAAAATACCACCGCCCGTCGGTCATCCTAACGCAAAATGACGGTATTGTGGCAGGTTCGGCGCGTTCTATCTACGGCTTCGACTTGTACCAGGCCTTGCTGGCCTGTTCTGATTTGCTCCTCACCTTCGGTGGGCACTCTCATGCGGCCGGGCTCAATATGCTGCCCGAGCAGGTGCCCGCCTTCCAGGATCGCTTTGAAGCCCTGGTACAGGCCTGGATGCAGCCCGACGAGATGCACCCCGAAATCGATATTGTCGATACCTTGACGCTGGAGGACATCACCCCCGGTTTCTGGAAGACGCTTCGCCAGTTTGCCCCTTTCGGCCCCGGCAACGATAACCCCGTTTTTGCCAGCTACGGCGTTTTCGACAGCGGCTCTTCCAGGCCGCTCAACGGCGGCCACCTGCGGCTATCACTCCGCCAAAACGGCTCGCCCTCCGTCATGGCCGTAGCTTTCGGCCAGGCAGAAGCCTACCCACAGGTAGCTACGCGCCGGCCCTTCGATTTGTGCTATACGCTGCAAGAAAACCATTGGGCCGATAGAACCCATTTGCAACTGGTAGTAAAGGACTTTCATTTTTAAATTGTGATCTGGATCACAGAAAACCAGTGATTTTTCAATGCGGGCATAATTGATTTCCGTCATTGGAAACATATCTTAAGGCGCCTACTTTTATCCTACCTTTTGATTTGCCAAAGCGCATGACAAAATTCACAACATATGGTACCTGATTGGTTATTTCAGCTCAAAGATTTTATCTCTCAGCCCTGGCCCTGGTGGATAGCCGGTCCGATGATTGCGTTGATTATGTTTATCCTGCTGTCTTTCGGCAAAGAATTCGGCATTTCCGCCAATTTCAGGGTGATGTGCGCCGCCGACGGCGCCGGAGATATGGCCGATTTTTTTAAATACGACTGGAAATCGCAGGGATGGAACCTGCTGGTAGCGCTCGGCGCTATGTTTGGCGGGTATTTGGCCTCGCACTATTTTGCTTCCCCCGATGGCGCTGTGGCGCATGTATCTGCGACGACGGTTGAAAGCCTGAAACAATTGGGCTTCAATTTTCAGGAAGGCCAGGTGCCGCTTGTGCCCGAATTTTATTCCTGGGAAGCGCTATTTAGCTGGCGCGGACTACTTGTCATCGTAGGCGGTGGATTTCTGGTGGGCTTCGGTTCCCGCTATGCCGGCGGTTGCACCTCAGGGCACGCCATCAGCGGTATGTCGGCACTGCAATTGGGTTCGATGTATGCCGTCATCGGCTTTTTCCTGGGCGGCCTTTTTATGACGTATGTCCTCTTTCCGCTGATCTTCAATTAATCACACCCTAAAACGGACTCACCATGAGAATGTCAAAATATATCCTCGTAGGCATCCTGTTTGGCATCACACTGTACAAAGCTGAAGCCGTATCCTGGTACCGCATTTTCGAGATGTTCCACTTCCAGTCGTTCCATATGTACGGCATCATTTTTTCCGCTATTGCAGTGGGCGTCTTGGTCGTGCAACTTATCAAAAGAACGCACATGAAATCCATGGAGGGCAAAGAAATTGTCATCCAGGATAAAGACAAGCGCTGGCAACGCTACATCATCGGCGGTTTTGTATTTGGCCTGGGATGGGCATTGGCCGGCATTTGTCCCGGTCCTATGTTTATCCTGCTGGGCAGCGGCTATACGGTGCTTATTGTGTTCCTGCTCTCCGCTATGACAGGCACTTTTGTCTACGGCTTGCTGCGCAGCAAACTGCCGCACTAGCTGATGTGCTGATGGGTTAATGTGCTAATGTGCTGATGAGTTAATATTTATAAACCCATAAACCTATAAACTATTAGCAAATCAGCACA
This sequence comes from Saprospiraceae bacterium, assembly GCA_016787505.1. Taxonomy (GTDB): domain Bacteria; phylum Bacteroidota; class Bacteroidia; order Chitinophagales; family Saprospiraceae; genus JABWBR01. The sequence continues at coordinate 16,193 of JAEUUQ010000239.1, forward strand.
TTAACCCATCCTCCACTTGAAGGACTTCTCGTCAATTGCGCGTTGCGTGCAGAGGATGCCCTCCAGGTGGTCGTATTCGTGTTGTAGCAACTCGGAGAGGTCGCCTTCCAGGCGCCATTCCCGGGCTTGCCAGTTTTCGTCGAGGTATTTAATGCGGATGGATTGGTGGCGTTGCACCCTGACCAGCAGATTGGGGAAACACATACAGTCGTCCCACAATTCGAACATAGATTCGCTTAGCTCGTCAAGCTCAGGATTGATGAACACCATAGGTTTATCAATATGCATGTAAATGAGCCGCTTCATGATACCCAGTTGCGGCGCCGCGATGGCCCTGCCAAAATGGTATTTTTCGCGTATCTGCATCATGACGTTGTGCAGGTCGGCGGCCCAGCCCTTTACCAGCGGTAGTTCTGACGACAGCACGGTCTCGCTTTTTTCATACAAGCGGGGATCGCCGAGGAGGAGGAGATCGTTGAGGTTTTTCATGATATGAAGCTTTGCAATATATTCATCAAAACTAGTTAAAATTTAACCCATAACCGACAACCGACAACCCACAACAGCTCCCCCCTCTTTCTCGTTCTAATAAAAAACCTACCGTCATGAATAAAATAGTAAAAATGATCCTGCTGGTATTGGTGGGATTGATCGTCATTGCGCAATTTTTCCGCATTGATAAAACTGCGCCCGCAGTGAATACCTCACAAGATTTTCTGACGCTGGCTGCAGCGCCCGCCGACGTAGCCGCACTGGTTCGCGATGCCTGCTACGATTGCCATTCCTACGAATCGAAATATCCCTGGTATTCCAACGTGGCTCCCGTTTCGTGGTGGGTGAAAAACCATATCAACGAAGGCCGCGAAAATCTCAATTTTTCTATTTACGATACCTACAGCCCGGAAGATAAAGGCGAAATACTCGAGGAATGCGCCGAAGTAATCCAGGAAGGCGAAATGCCGCTCAAGTCCTATACCTGGATGCACCCCGAAGCCCGCATCACCGATGCCCAACGCCAACAACTCATCAGCTGGCTGGAAACGATGAACGGCGGAGAACGGATGGGAGAATATCAAGAAGAGGAGGACGAGGATTAATTACGAATGTGTAATTACGAATGTGTAATTACGAATTACGAATGTGTAATTACGAATTACGAATGTGTAATTACGAATTACGAATGTGTAATTACGAATTACGAATGTGTAATTTATAAATTAAAAAATAATATTATTAAAATAATTTGTAATTCGTAATTCGTAATTCGTAATTCGTAATTCGTAATTCGTAATTCGTAATTCGTAATTCGTAATTCGTCATTCGTCATTCGTCATTTGATTTTACGCTGAGAATGAAGCCTACTTTGTAGACATTTTCGATAGTGACATTGGGGTCATTTTGCAATAATTTGCGCAAGCGGGAAATAAACACATCGAAACTGCGGCCCAGGAAATAATCGCGTTTGCCGTAAATTTGTTCTACTGCGTCGTCGCGGCGGAGAATCTGGTTTTGGTGCAGGCACAAAAGCCGGAGCACCTCGTTTTCTTTTTCGGTGAGCCGCCAGGTTTCGTCGTGCCTGGAGAGCTCCTGGCGGGAATAGTCGAACTCATATGCTCCGATCGTATAATTTTTCGGAGTGGGCGCCTGTTGCGCTTCGGCCTGGCGGCGCAGCATCACCCTGATGCGGCACAGCAACTCTTCTTCGTCAAAAGGTTTGGTGATGTAGTCTTCGGCGCCGAGGTCGAAACCTTTGAGTTTGTCGTTTTTCAGGGAGCGGGCCGTGAGGAAAAAGAAGGGAACCTCCGGATTCACCGCCCGCAGTTGGCGAGCCAGGGTAAAGCCGTCCATTTTGGGCATCATCACGTCGAGGATGCAAAGGTCGTAGCTGCCACGGCGGAAGGAATCCAGGCCAGAGGCGCCGTCGCGGCACAGTTTGACGTGTAAGCCCTCGCTTTCGAGGTATTCGCTGAGCAAAAAGCCCATGCTGAGGTCGTCTTCTACGAGTAATATGCTGGGATTGGGTTTCATGGTAAACGAGATTTTTTTAACCACAGAGGGCGCAGAGGTACACAGAGGTTTCACAGAGTCGTAGATTAGATAAAAGGCAGATAAACCTCAAACCGGCTTCCCTTATTCACTTCGCTAAACACCCGCACAAAACCCTTGTGCAACTCCACCATACTTTTTACATAAGCCAGCCCGAGGCCGAAGCCCTTTTGTTCGTGGAGGTCGCCCTGACCGGCGCGTTGGAATTTTTCAAAAATAAGCCCGCACTGCGAAGCCGGAATGCCGACGCCGTTGTCTTGCACCTGAATGAGGATACCGCGGCGGTGCTCCTGTGCCGAGATGCGGATATGGGGTTTGTCGCAGGCGTATTTCAGCGCGTTGTCGAGCAGATTCCGGAATACATTGCTGAGGTGGAGGCGGTCGCCGTACACCTCGTAAGAGTCGGGCGCCTCGTCGAGGCTGACCGTGGCGCCGCTGCGTTCGATTTGCATGGCCATGTCGTGGCAGACGGATGCCAGCAGGCTTTTGAGGTTGAGGCGTTCTTTTTGCAGGCTGTAATCGCCGTTTTCTACCCTTGCCAGGTGCAAAACGCGTTCTACCTGGGCTTGCAACCGGGCATTTTCACGTCGCACTATATCGACAAAGGGGTTGTCTTTTAATTCCTGATGTTTTTTGCCGAGCATGTTCACGGCCAATCCTACGTTTGTGAGCGGCGTGCGAAATTCGTGGGCCATGTTGTTAAAGAAATCCATGTTGGTTTCGAGCAGGCGTTTTTGTTTGAGCAACGACCAGTTGGCAAACAATAGCACTGCGGCGGTAAATAACAAGATCAGTATAGTGGCCGTGACCATAAAGTGCATTTTTTCGAGCATGAAAGTCTGCCGGTCGGGAAAATTGACCTGCATAAAAGCGGTTTGAGCGGTAGAGTCGACCGGAAGGGGCACCTGGCACTGGTAGATGCCCTTCGAGCAGGATTCCTGTACCGAGTCGGCACTGAACGACAACGAATAATCGAGGCCGATCTGGTAGAAATCGAGCGATTGGCGCAGGCTATTGTGAAAAGCTGTGTCGCTTGCCAGTTCGGCAGCAGAATTGGCCACCGCCACGCCGGCATGGCAGCTGGGCTGGGCGGCCGTTTTGGTGCACAACATGCCTCCGCCGTAGTCTTCGACCGTGGCGCAAACCGCCATACAGACGCGCTGGTTGAAGATTTCTTCCGACAATTCACGGGAATGGCGCATCCATTTCAACTGGAAAACGACCAACCCGATAACGGCCAGCGTGGAGGCTATGAGGAGCAAAGGAATTTGGCGAAGTAGTTTCATACAATACAATTGCGCAATTGATTTTCAAATCTACATACAAAACCCTACCTATTGCCAAACAATAACAAGTGCTTAACAAGTGGCTAACACCTGAAAAACAGCTTGGTGCGTATACCGGCCCTAACTTTGCATCGACGATTTTATTTTTATTTCAAATTTTAAAAACATCCGCTGTATGAAACATGCACTGTTGTCTCTGTTTTTCCTGTTTGGCCTAGCTATTGTTCAACTCCAGGCGCAAAGCTGCCAGCCTTGTCCTCCTGGTTGCTGTGCACAACCCTGTAAGAGCACCGCTGCCGCCGACACTAAAGCCTGCACGCCGGAAGCCGCCGCCAAATGCACCCCCGCTGAACTGGAAGCCTGTAAAGCCGCCGGCAAAGCCAACTGCACTGACAAAAAATCGGGCAAAAAAGCCGCCACTACACCCAAAACGAAATCACCCGCTGTACAAACTGTTAGCGTTCAGCCTGCTGATCGGCAGAAGCCGACAGAAGGAGAAATGTAAGCTATCGCAGCTAGACTGAGTGGATCACCCCCGGTTGATGGAGATTGGCCGGGGGTGATTTTTTGCTCTTTTTTTTGTATTTTTGTAAATAAATTTTGGTGTTTATGGGTGAAATTGTCAGTCTCGATCAATTGGATGTGGAGCATGGCCGATACAGTTATGCGGATTATTTGACCTGGAAATTCGAGCAGACCGTTGAATTGATCAAGGGCAAAATCATGGCACTATCTGCCCCAAGCCGCTATCATCAGGAAATTTCACGCGAACTGAGCGGCATGTTTTACAATTATTTTAGAACACATACCTGCCGGTATTACGCTGCTCCATTTGATGTGCGTTTGCTGGATAAGCGCAAATCTGCAAGAGCAAACAAAGACATTTATTCCGTCGTACAACCAGATCTATGTATCGTGTGCGATTTGGAAAAATTAGACGAAAAAGGCTGCCTCGGCGCGCCGGATTTGGTCGTTGAAATACTCTCTAAGGGCAATTCGACCAAAGAAATGAAAATCAAAAAACAACTGTACGAGGAAAATGAAATCAGGGAATACTGGATTATCGACCC
>JAEUUQ010000287.1 GCA_016787505.1 Saprospiraceae bacterium
CAGGGCGCTAATGGACAAGAAAACCAGGGAGAACAGGATGCTATAAGTCGAGGTCTTTTTCATAGGTATTAGGTTTGTGAGTTTCAAATATAATAAAACAGAAGGTAACTGTTTAGTAGGGTTTAGCGATTGGGTTTAGCGTTAGGGTTTAGCTGTATGTTTAGAACAAAAAAAACAGGGATAAAACCCAACCCCGAAGGGGTAATATGATTATAGAACAAAAAAAACAGAGATAGAACCCAACCCCGAAGGGGTGGCATAATATGAGAATTTATGCCACCCCTTCGGGGTTTTGGTGGTTATTTTATTGTATTTCTATAATCATGTCAGCCCTTCGGGCTTTATTCAATATTATCCGCTGCTATTTTCAAATTTCGGCTTTTTTTCTACTATCGGGGAGACTGGTTTCGACTTCGCATGCCTGGATGCTCGTTTCGACTCCGCTCAACGACCGACTTAGATCGCCCCCTCGTACAGTCGTACGAGTCGTATAGTCGCAAAATCCCCCCCTCGCCCAGTCGCCAAATTGCCACCTTGTGCGTATCTTGCCAAAAAAACCGCTTGCCGCATGCCCGCTAGAACTCCTGCAACCCCGGCCCGCATAGTAATAGACCTCCTCCCCGACCTCGAACTCTGCCTCGTAGAAGGCGGCCGCTTTGACATGGGCGACGAACACGGCGACCTGTGGGACGCCTGCCGACCCGTACACCCCGTAGAGGTCTCAGCCTTTTATATCGGCAAATGGCAGGTGACGCAGCGCCTGTGGCAGGAGCTGATGGGTGAGAACCCTTCCTCTTTCAAAGGCGATCGACACCCCGTGGAATCTGTTTCCTGGGATGATACGCGTATTTTTTTACAAAAAATAAATACCTACCCCGGCCTCGCCAAACATTTGCAGGAACTGGGATTACCCCCTGCTTTCCGGCTACCCAGGGAAGCCGAGTGGGAATACGCCGCGCGTGGCGGGCGCTACAGCCAGGCCTACCGCTACTGCGGCAGCGACAGCCTGGCGCAAGTGGGCTGGTACGACGGCAATAGCGGCAACCAAACCCACGAGGTAGGCCTGCTTTTGCCCAACGAACTCGGCATACACGATATGAGCGGCAACGTGTACGAATGGTGTGAAGACTGGTTTGACAAAAATTATTACGAAACTTGCTTAAAAAACGGAGCCGCTCCCGATCCAAAAGGCCCTAACGGGGGCGTTGCCCGCGTGATACGCGGCGGCAGCTACTTCAACAATCCGTTGTATTGCCGCCCCGCCAGCCGGTTCAACTACTCGCCGGGCCACCGTAGCAGCACTTTCGGCCTCCGGCTTGTCCTCCCCTTCCAGTCAGATGGAACGCCGGGGGGCATCCTATGAGCAAAAAAAAGAGAGCCCTGTGAGCAAGTCGGTGAGGGACGAACCGACGGCGAAACAGGGCGATAGGAAAAACACTTCGGGGCGAAGCCCCCAAATTTTTTTTTAAATTTGCTAGATAGCAAAGCTACATGTATAACATAATAAATTGAGAGGCCAAATCACAACCCCGAAGGGGTGACATGATTATAGAAAAAATTGAAACCATAAAATACCAACACAACCCCGAAGGGGTGACATGATTATAAAACAACAATCATGCAAATAAAACTATTTACCATCCCCATTTATGGAGGAGAAGCCATTACAGAAGACATGAATGCTTTTCTGCGTTCAAAAAAAGTGCTACAAACGGAGCAACACCTGGTGAGCAACGAACGCGGGGCGTGTTGGTGTTTCTTCATCAAATACATAGACGATCTTGCCGCTACCGACACCGGAAAGAAAAAAGTGGACTACAAAGAAATCCTGGACGAAGCCACGTTCAAACAATTTTCGAAACTTCGGGAAATCAGAAAATCGCTTGCTACCCAAGAAGCGCTACCCGCTTACGCCATTTTCACCGACGAAGAGTTGGCAGCGTTGGCAAAACTGGAAGTCATCAATGCCGCTACCATGATAAGCATAAAAGGAATTGGCGAAAAGAAAGTAGAGCGATACGGTTCCCATTTTTATACCGAACCTGCTGATGAAAAAAGCAAATAACCTACTGGAAAAAGCTGCTGACCTATACAACATGCAACTGGCTTTTTGGAAAGCCAAACGCGGAAAAAGTTACGGACCGAACGTACTGGCTTACCAGGCGCAATTGGATATGCAGCTATTGCTGTTGCGCGAGCAAATCCTGAGCGGCGCTGTGGAGGTAGGGCGTTACCGCTTCTTTAAAATATACGACCCGAAAGAACGGCAGATATGCGCGCCCGCTTTTGCCGAGCAGGTACTCCATCATGCCCTGATGAACGTGTGCCACGAACGCTTCGAGCGTGCGCATATTTTCGACAGCTACGCCAGTCGAAAGGGTAAAGGCGTTCATGCCGCGTTAAAACGGGCGTCCGGTTTTGCCCGAAACCGGAAGTGGTTTCTGAAATTAGACGTAAAAAAATTCTTCGAGAGCATCCACCACGATGTGTTGAAAAAACAGTTGTGGCGATTATTTAAAGAAGAAGACTTACTCGCCATTTTCGACAAAATAATAAACAGCTACGAAGCTCAACCTAATCGCGGCTTACCCATCGGCAACCTGACGAGCCAGTACTTCGCCAACCACTACCTGACGGGGCTGGATCATTTTATTCAGGAGCATATATGCCCGGCCGGTTATGTGCGCTACATGGACGACATGGTGTTATGGTCAAATGAAAAACACTTCCTGCAAAGGGCCCTTGAGCAAATCCAGTTATTTGTGCATGACGAGTTACTGTGCGAACTGAAACCGCCCTCGCTCATCCGCTCCAAGTGCGGTTTGCCGTTTTTGGGTTACCTGCTATTTCCGCATCACACCAGGCTGACACAGCGCAGTAAAAGGCGCTTCATAAAAAAATGGACGGTGTTAGAAGAAAAATACCATTCCGGAGAATGGAGCGAGGCGGTTTGCCAGCGGCGCGCTTTGCCTTTAATAGCTTTTACAACTCATGCACAATCGTTAGATTTGCGAAAGAAACTATTATTTCAAGGCCTAATAAAATAAGGTACCTGGCCGAAAGGGGCGATAACCGCGTGATACGCGGCGGCAGCTACTTCAACAATCCGTTGAATTGCCGCCCCGCCAACCGGAACAACAACTCGCCGGACAACCGTAACAACAATATCGGCCTCCGGCTTGTCCTCCCCTTCCAGCTCATAGGATGCCGGACGGCGCCACTGAACAGGTCGTGTACCCGCTCCCGGCGCTTGCGCATAGGGACAAAAAGGGCGCCCGCTTTTTAGTAGGGCGCAGGGGCGGCGGCATTGGTAGCTCCGCAGATGCGGGGCGAAGGTTACGCCGCCCTTCTTTTAAATGAAGAACAAATGACTGAACCATCCATTATCACCGCC
>JAEUUQ010000335.1 GCA_016787505.1 Saprospiraceae bacterium
TACCAGATGGTATTCCAGACCGACCTCATCCTCGTGTACGGCGCCTCGGGTACCGGCAAAACCAGCCTGATCCAGTGCGGCTTAGCCTCCAAATTCCAGACCTACGAATGGTTAGCCCTCAGCATCCGCCGGGGCGAGAACCTCAACGAATCGCTCGAAAAAGCGCTCGCCGCCTACGACGACCCCGAAACCCCGTCCTCCGACGACCTCGACTGGCTCACAGACACCGGCGAAACGCCCGCCCAAGCGACAGAATCGCCCGCGGCCCGGCGGCTGAAAAACCTCTACCTGCGGCACTTCAAGCCCGTTTTTCTCATTTTCGACCAATTTGAAGAGTTGTACATCCTCGGCACAAAAGCCGAGCAAAACCAATTTGTGGATACCGTGCGGGAAATCCTGCGCATCGAACAGCCCGTAAAAGTACTTATCAGCATCCGCGAGGAATACCTCGGCTACCTCTACGAATTCGAGCGAAAAGTGCCCGAGTTGCTGCGCAAAAAACTGCGCATTGAGCCCATGAACCTCGAAAAAGTGCAAACCGTGGTGCAGGGTATCAGCCGGCTGCCATACAGCAACGTACACCTGCAACAAGGCGCGGAGGCCGCTATCGGCGAGGGTATCTTCGAAAAACTCAAAGAGCGCGAAAACGTGCTCAGCATCGAACTGCCCTACCTGCAAGTGTTTCTCGACAAACTGTACCTACAGATCACCGGCGACCGCAGCCGGCAGTCCGCCGCCACGATCACCGTAAGCGAACTCCAAAAAATGGGCGACATCGGCGACGTGCTGCGCAACTTTCTCGACGACCAGGTGCAGGAAAACGCCCGCGCCCTCGGCGTGCCGCCCGACACGATAAAAAAACTACTTTCCCCCTTCGTCACCCTCGACGGCACCAAAGAGCCGCTCTCGGCCGACCAACTGCACGCCCGCCTGCCCGAACTCGACACCCCTTTCATCGCCCGCAGCCTGCAAGCCTTCCAGAACAGCCGCATCCTGCGCTTTGATGAAAAAGAACAGCGCTACGAGGTGGCCCACGACTCCCTCGCCCGCCAGATCGCCACCTACCAGGACGCCGAGGACATCGCCCTGCAAAAAGCCGCCCAAATGATCCGCACCCAGATGCTGCTCGACGCCGACCGGCGCGAGGTGTTTTCGGAGAAACAACTGCTGTTCATGGAGCCGTACCTTCCTAAACTCGAACTGAGCGGGGAGGAGCAGGGGTGGATAGAAGGAAGCCGGGCCTATTGGAAGCAGATGCGGGATGAGGAAGCGCGTAAGGAGCGGGAAGCCCTGGAAAAAGAAGCGGCCCGGATCGCGGAGGAAAAAGCCGAAGCGGAGCGGCGGCGCAAGCGGGCGTTAATGACCTCGCTGGTGGCAACAGTGCTGGTACTGGGGGCTGTAGCGGCGACCTTTTTTGCTTTTGTAAAATCCTCGGAAGCAGAAAAGGAAGCGCAGAATGCGCGTGAGGCAATCGACTTGGCAGATGAAAAAACACGTCAGTCGGAGAACAGCGATTCGCTTGCTCTAATTGAAAAGGCAATTGCACAAGAGGCCACGAACCGTGCTACATTGGCCCAACAAATAGCCGATGAGAAAGAAAAAATTGCTCGGGAGGCCGAAGAAAGAGCGCAGGCGGCTATTCGGCAATCAGGAATTGATTCAGAAAATGCAAAAAATGCTAAAAAAGAAGCGGAAGAAAAGCGTCTGGAAGCCGAAGAAGCGACGCGTATAGCACAGGCCATAAAAGTTGAAGCCCAAACGTTGACCCTTCAAGTCGTGACCAACCTGCTTCTTCAAATCCGCCGGGACATCCTGCTTCTGGATTACCAGGCCGCCTTTACCAAGGTAAAAAATGCCGCATCGCTTAATGCACTAAAAGATAGTTTAGCATATGAAAGTATGGAAATTGCGTATTTCCACCACCACAGCGGGCACGACGACCTTGCGCGCGAACCCTACGATCTTGCTGCCGTTCTATTGGGCAAAAACGCTTTGAAAGGCCGGATGGATTTTGAGAAGCTGGACCCGGATAAGACGCAACTTTTAAAAGTGCGGTATTTCGGAGAAATGGTCGCGCTGAAAGGAGGAAGTTTCCAAATGCAAGCTAAAAAGTTTGGAGGTGAGGTGTACGAATACGAAGCCTCTGTCGCCGATTTTCAACTATCCAAATACGAAACCACCGTCTGGCAATACAACCTCTTTTGTATCGCCAATGGCAGGAATATCACCCAACGCGTCAGTAATGACGGCAATACGATCGAGGAGGAGAAATACCAACCCTCCTGGGGCTGGGTTGGCAATAATCCGGTGGTCTATGTTTCCTGGTATGATGCCGTAACGTACGCCAATTGGCTGAGTGTGACAATGGGGAAAAAGCCGGCTTACGTGATTTCAGCGGAACGGGATAGTTTGAATGAAAATGAATACGATGATTTTAAATGGACGATCACACCGGTACCCCAAGCCAACGGCTTCCGGCTGCCCACCGAACTTGAATGGGAATTTGCAGCCCGTGGCGGCCTGCGGCGCGACAGTTTTGAATACAGCGGAAGCAATACGCTGGATTCCGTAGCCTGGTACTCCGGGAACAGCGACAATCATACGCAACCGGTAGGCGCTAAAAATGTAAACGGCGCCGGCATTTTTGATATGAGCGGCAATGTGTGGGAGTGGTGCTATGATTGGTACGGCGATTTGCCTGCTGAAAATGCATTTGGCGCGAAAACGGGTACGGACCGCGTTGTCCGCGGCGGGAGTTGGGGCAGCCACCCGGAGTACTGCCGGGTGGCGGACCGCTACGGGTACCACCCCGACTTCCGCAACGACTACATTGGCTTCCGCCTGGTGTTCGTCCCGTAGTCAGTTGGCAGTCCACTCCGGCTTTACTTATGAGCAAAGCGCGTGGCTGAGAAAAAACGAGCAAAGGAGTAGGAGGGACGACGACTCCTGCGAGTTTTTTTGAAGCCACGAGCGTTATTACCATACCGCCTTTGGCGGTCGAATTTTTTTTTAAAAACGGGTTTTTATGCAAATCAAACTTTTCACCATTCCCGTGGGTGACAGCGGGGGGGCCTTGCAGGAGATGAATGCTTTTCTGCGGGGGAACAAGATATTGGAAGTAGAGAACCACTTCGTTGGCAACGACAACGGGGCCTATTGGTGCTTTTCCGTGCGCTACGTCGAGCGGGCTTACCCGGAGGCCGACAAAGACGCCAAAAAGGTAGACTACCGAAAGGTGCTGGATGAAGCTACCTTTGAAAAATTCTCCAGGCTCCGGGAAATCCGAAAGCGGGTAGCCGCCGAGGAGGCCGTATCTGCATTCATCATATTTACGGACGAAGAACTGGCCGAATTAGCCAGGCTTGACGAGATCACCGAAAAAGCCATGCTCGGCATCAAGGGCATCGGCGAAAAAAAAGTAGAGCGCTTCGCCAAATATTTCATCACCCAACCCAAAACGGATGAAACGCCCGGCATTTCTGATTGAACCCATCGCGGACATGGCCAACCTCGAATTAGCCTACTACAAGGCGCGGCGCGGCAAGGCGGCCAAGGCCCAGGTGTATGCCTTCGGCAAAAAACTGCGCGTCAACCTGAAAGCCTTGCAAGCCCAAATCCTGTCGGGCGAGGTGGAGATCGGCGGCTACCGCTACTTTACGGTATTCGACCCCAAAAAGCGGCAGATCTGCGCCGCGCCCTTTCCTCAGCGGGTGCTTCACCATGCGCTCATGAATGTGTGTCACCCGTATTTTGAACAACAGCAAATTTTTGACAGCTATGCCAGCCGTATCGGCAAGGGTACGTATGCCGCCCTGGAACGCGCAGCGGCATTTAACGGCAAATATGCCTGGTACCTCAAACTCGACGTGCGCAAATATTTCGACAGCATCTGCCATGGCGCGCTGCGCAGCCAGCTGTGCCGCCTGTTTAAAGACCCGCACTTGCTCCGCATTTTCGACGGCCTTATCGACAGTTACGCCGTGCGACCCGGCTGCGGCGTGCCCATTGGAAACCTGACGAGCCAGTACTTTGCCAACCACTACCTCACGCCCGCCGATCACTACGCCCGCGAAACCCTGCGCGTGCCCGCCTACGTCCGCTACATGGACGACATGGTGTTGTGGCACGACGACAAGGCGGCGCTCCAAGAGGCAGGCTGCCGTTTTCAGGATTTTATCCACGAACGGCTGCGGCAGGAATTGAAACCGTTTTGCCTGAACAAAAGCACCGCGGGCCTGCCGTTTCTCGGCTATTTGCTGTACCCCGACACTACCCGGCTGGCCCAACGCAGTCGCCGGCGCTACATCCAAAAGATCAAAACCTGTCAGGCCGCGCTGGACGCCGGCGTGTGGACGCAAAAGCAATTCCAGCGCCATGCCACGCCCCTGACAGCCTTCACCGAGTACGCCGATGCAAAGGCATTCCGGCAGAAAGTGCACGCCTCATTAGGCGTTTAAGAAAAAGGGCATGCATCGAGGGTACGAACCGCGTTGTCCGCGGCGGGAGTTGGAACAACAACCCGGAGAACTGCCGGGTGGCGAACCGCAACAGGAACAACCCCGACAACCGCAACAACAACATTGGCTTCCGCCTGGTGTTCGTCCCGTAGCTCATAAGTAAAGCCGGATGGCTGCCGCTGAACAGATGCACGACCCTGTCCTCCCGTTTTTTCACGGGCGGCAAATATGTTAATTGAACACCCGGCGCCGGTAGGGCGCGCAGGATAGCCGCTTCGAGGGTTCCGGGTGTTTTTTTGAAGTATTAAAAAAAATGGACGCAAACAATTTTGTCGCATCCTGTCAATTTGAAGCAGTATTGTACTGAGCTCAAGCGTCCCGGCACCGGCGAGTGTCATCATTGCATAGCCGTTTTTGGCTCCTTTTTTGTCATTCCCGAAGGGAATCTACAACATTACGCTAACACTTGCCTGTTCAAGCGTTTCGTGTGCAGATGCCCTGGCGGGCATGACAAAAAATTAATAGGCGCAAGAATTTTATGCATATCCAAGGCTCGCCGGTAGAGAGACGGTATCTTTCTATAAAAATAGGGAGAAGATATGCGTTCAGGAAGAACGATACCTATACCTCGCACCGCCCAATTTTGGGCATGATTAATACGACGCAACGCTATACAATGGAAGCACAACCCCGAAGGGGTGGCATGATTATAGAAAAAAACAGAGATGGAACCCAACCCCGAGGGGGTGGCATAATATGAGGTATAATGTCACCCCTCCGGGGTTTAGGTGGTTGTTTTTTTGCATTTCTATAATCATGCCAGCCCTTCGGGCTTTATTGAATGTTATCCGCAGGGCTATGCCAGAGAGGTATTAATACTCGCAATAACGTTCCTCCGGAACGCATACGCGGGGCGTGGTGATTCTACAAAGATATCGTTCCTCCGGAACGGCTACGTGCGGGCGTGGTGATTCTACGAAGATATACGGCTACGGTGTGGGCGCGCAGGATAGCCGCTTCGAGGGCTCCGGGTGTATTTTGAAGTTTCACCACAGAGTTAAACGGAGTAAAACGGAGTGACACAGAGCATTATCTGGACTCTGTGAAACTCTGTGAAACTCCGTTTAACTCTGTGGTGAAAAAAAAACTCACATCGAAATCGACCCCTTCCGGAAATCCGACTTATTCAAGATTGCGTTGATTAGCACCGCCTGGCCATTAGCGGCGGCTTCTTGTGCGGACTGTAGCGTAGCTGTCATCTTATCGGGATTGTCCAGCAAAAAGCCGGCGCTGCCGAAGCCGGCGGCTACGCGGTCGTAGGCCGTATGCCCGAGCACCGTGCCCACATCGTCGCCAAGCATATCCACTTGCTCGCGGGCGATTTGCGACCAGGCGCCGTCGTTGCCTACCACGGCGATCACCGGCAACCCGTGCCGGGCGAAGGTGTCGAATTCCGTCATGGAATACCCCGCCGCGCCGTCGCCGAGGATGAGCCACACCGATTTCTCAGGATAAACCAGTTTGGCGCCGAGTGCAAACCCCGCGCCGACGCCCAGGGTGCCGAAGGCGCCGGGGTCGAGCCAACTGAGCGGTCCCGGCGGACGAAGGATATACGAAGCGGTACCCACGAAATCGCCGCCGTCGGCTACGATGAGGTCGTCAGGGCCGATTAAGCCGTCAATTTCGCTAAGCAGTTGCAACGGGTTGATGTGGTCGCCTACTTCTTGCTTCTTTTCATCTATTTCCGCCTGGCGGTTTTTTTCGTTGGATTGTAGTTTTTGTTCCCATTCGGGCTTCGATACTTTGCCGGTCACGGCATCGGCCAGCCGGCGCAGGAAGAGCCCGGGATCGGCCTGTACGGCCACTTGCGGGCGGCGGTTGTGGTAGAGGTCGTGGCGGTCGATATTGACGGAGACGTAGGTAGCGCTGCGGCGGATATGGTTGCCGTAGTCGAGGCGGAAGTCGCAGGGCACGCCGGCGAGTAGCACCAGGTCGGCTTCGCGCAGGGCTTCGCGGCGTTTGTGGCGGTACTGGCAGTCGCTGTCGCGCCCCAGCAATCCCCGGGCCATACCAGAGAGGTAGGTGGGGATGCCCAATCGCTGGATGGCTTCGGCCACCGCGGGCGCTTCGGCTGCCTGCAGGGTCGCCTGGCTGCCGGCTATCAGTACCGGCCGCTGGGCTTTCTCCAGGGCGCGGACTACCTTTGATATCGAAGAATCGGAGGGCGCCGTAGGGCTAATCCTTATTTCCGGGCCGGCCTGGCGGTCCCAGGCGTGGTTGAACATCCGGTTGACGTGCCATTTGAGGTAGGCCTTCAGCAGTTTGTCGGTCAGCGTTTTTCCGCCGCGATCCATGCCGTACCACTGCTTGACGGTCGCTTCGTCGTACAGCAGGTCCACCGGGCATTCTACGAAAACAGGGCCCGGTGTGCCTTCCTGGCAAATGCGGAAGGCTTTTTCCATAGCGGGGATCAGCTCGGCTACTTTTTTCACCCGAATGGCCCATTTCACCAAAGTACCGACCAGTTTGAGCTGCTCGATATCCTGCAGCGCGCCCCGGCCTTGAAGTGCGGTAGGCGCCGCGCCTCCGATGAGAATGAGTGGCGACTGCGCCATCTGGGCGTTTTTGAGGGCGGTAATGCTGTTGGTCACGCCGGGGCCTGCCGTCACGGCGGCGACGCCGGGCCGGCCAGTGAGGCGGGCCACCGCATCAGCGGCAAATACGGCTGTGGCTTCATGCCGGGTATCGATAACGCGAATGCCGCGCGCCTTGGCAGCTACCAGGATAGGCGAGATATGTCCGCCGCAAAGAGTGAACAAAAACGGCGTTTGTTGGGAAGCCAGCACGGATGCGATGAGATCTCCTCCGTTCATGATATGACAAGTTTTGCACTAAAAAATAAGACCTTGTCAGCAAATATAGCACGGTATTCGTAAGTTTGAGCCGGATTGGGGAGAGGGAGAGAGGGAGAGATCTGGGTTTTACGAATAAATGCAGGTCAACGTCAAATATCCAGGCGCGGGTGGGCCGGCAAATTTAGCGGAGCAATTAAATTTCTGGGCTGGCTTGAGCCAGCGGCTCAAAAAGCGCCGGCAAAAAACGTTTTTGGTTACTTTTTTGGCGATGAAAAAAGTAACACAAACACCGGGCAAGGTCTTGCGATTAAAAAAAACAGGGTATCAGAGATATATGGATACGATTTACGAGGTAAAATACCACCAACTGGAAGACATACACTGGTGGTTCAGAGCTAGGAGGCGGAAAGTATTGGACTACGTGCAGGTATCGCCGGAGGCGAAATACCTCGATATCGGCTGCTCGACAGGCATGCTGCTCAGCGAGTTGATATCGCGCGGCGCCGACCCCGATAGCGTCTACGGCGTGGATATCAGCGAAAGCGCCATAGGTACCTGCGTAGAGCGGAGGCTCAAACACGCCCACGTGATGGACGCCGCCAGCATTACCTTTGACAAGGAGTCATTTGACTGCATCGTGTCGTCGGATTGCCTGGAGCACCTCGAAGACGACAACAAAGCCCTGAAGAACTGGTACGGCCTGCTCAAACCCGGCGGCAGGCTGGTGGTCTTCGTGCCGGCCTTTATGTCGCTGTGGAGCCCCCACGACGTAGTCAACCACCACTACCGCCGTTACGAACGCGGTGAATTGGCCAAAAAAATGGAGGCTGCAGGGTTTACCGTGCAAGACCAGGGTTATTGGAATTTTACTCTGTTTTTTCCCATTTTCATTTTTAGGTTAATAAAAAAAGTCTTTTTCAATATCAGCGAGCAGACGCCAGAGGAAGATCTCAAAAGGCCCAACTTTCTGGTTAACAAACTATTATTCGGATTGCTGTCGCTTGAAAACAGGCTCATGAAAAGCCTGCATTTCCCAATAGGCGTGAGCACCTATTGCATTTGCACTAAAAAATAAAACCGGAAGAAGCCCTAAGAGCAGTTCACAGTTCACTGTTCACTGTTCACAGTTTCACTGTTCACACCAAAATCTTATGTCAAAACGGCAACCACAAAAGCCATCCAGGCAGGCGCAAAAACCTGCCGCTGCACCAACTCGACCGGCGGCCAAAAAGAAGTCCCCGGGAATGACCTGGCCCTTGTATGCGCCCCCGCCCGATGCGTCGACGCAATCGCCGCGACTCCGCCAATGGTGGCTGGCCGCCGTCGCCTTTTCGTTTCTCGTGCTGGGGGTTCTAGCTTTTAACAGCGGAATCAACGAAGACGATAAATTCCAGGAAGACTACGCCGAGCGGCTGGTAAACTACTATACTACTTTTGGCAAAGACCGCTCCGTTTTTTACGAAGCCGACGCAGATTCTGGTTATAAAAAATACGCCAAATACTACGGCGGCGTTTTCGACCTCACCACCGGTCTGGTCAATCGCGCATTAGGGTTTCAACCCGAAGAACGCGCTTATCACCACGTGCGGCACTTGTTTAATGCTGGATTGGGGGGATTGTTATTGCTATTTGCCTCCTTATTGGTGCGGGATATAGCGGGTTATCGAGCGGCTCTGATTGCTTTGTTATTAATGCTGGCTTCGCCCACACTCGTAGGGCACGCCATGATGAACTCCAAAGATATTCCCTTTGCTGCCGGCTACATGATCTCGGTGTATTACTTGTACCGGTGCCTGAAGACGCTGCCGGATATCGGCTGGCGCGACGGACTGGGATTCATCCTGGGTGCAGCCCTTACCATCGGCACGCGCGCCGGGGGTATCCTGGTGTTGGCCTATGCGGCTTTGTTTATGGGTTTGAATTTTGTAATGAAACACGGCCTGGGCGGCTTGGTAAAAGAAACGAAAATAGTTGGCAAATACGCCATGTACTTTGCCGGTGGCAGTTTGGCGGCATTTTTACTGGCTATTTTGTTCTGGCCTTCAGCAT
The DNA here is from genome assembly GCA_016787505.1 of Saprospiraceae bacterium. Lineage (GTDB taxonomy): Bacteria > Bacteroidota > Bacteroidia > Chitinophagales > Saprospiraceae > JABWBR01. The sequence continues at coordinate 9,362 of JAEUUQ010000335.1, forward strand.
TAGTCTCGCCGATTGCGCACACGCGTGAGGCCCTGGCTTTGTTTACCAAATTCGACGTCAGCATCAAAGTGCTGTTCCAGGGCGACAACATCCCCTCCAGCGGCATCCCCAAAAATTACGCCCCGACCTGGATATTCAACACGCTGACCATTCCCTTGCTATTGGGTTGGATAGCGGGTGTTTTTATCGTCATCGCGCGTTGGCGCAAGCTTGGATTTATCACCTCCTCGCTCATCTTATTTGCCTGCTTTTTCCCTCCAATATATATTATTTATAAAAACAGCCCGCTTTACGACGGCTGGCGGCACCTGATGTTCATCTTCGGGCCGCTGGCGGTGATAGCTGCCTTGTTTTGGGACAGGCTGTTCGACCTGGCGGGGCGCCACAAAATCGCCACATGGGGATTAGTGGCCCTGTTTGCCATAGGCATAGCCGAACCGGCATTTTTTATAATAAAAAACTCCTACGCACCCTACGTTTATTTCAATCCGTTGGCCGGCGGCATGAAAGGCGCTTTTGGGCAATACGAAACCGATTACTGGGGGCTCAGCGTCAGGCCCGCCATTAGTTGGATGGAAAAAGAGGGCATCCTGTCGGCCGACAACCCCGATACCGTCGTCATTGGCACCAACTTCTACTACAACTTTGCCAAACAGCTCAAAGAGGAATACCGGGGCAAAGTAAAAGTGCGTTACGTGCGTTTCGACAGCCGGTACTCCGAGCCTTGGGATTACGGCGTTTTCGTCTCCCGTTTTATCAAAGGCAGGCATCTGCGGGCCGGCAGTTGGCCGACCTCGAAAACCATACATACCATCAGCGCCAACGGAGTACCATTGGCGGCCATAGAGCGCGACAGCGCCAAGTTGGCCTACAAGGGCAACGAAGCCTTGAAGGTCAAAAACTGGGATCAAGCCATCGCCGATTTGAGCGAAGAGACCCGCCGCTACCCCGACAACGAAGTCGCCTGGATGAGCCTTGCCAACGCCTACATCAACGCGGGCAATGCCGCCGCCGCCGTCACGCCGGCCAACGAAGCCCTCAAGTTATCGCCTGAAAATACCACCGCCTTGTACTACCTGGGATTGGCCCAGCTCAATCTGGGCGACAAAACAAGCGCCATGAGTACATTCGAGCGAGGTATCAAAGCCGACAAGGATTTTTACCTGGCGCATTATTATATCGCTTACATACACACGCAGAACAATCAGCCGTCGGAGGCGCTACAGGCGCTGCAGAAGGCCATCACCGCCGAACCCTCGTTTAAGGCCGCCTACGAACTGGCTGCCAACATATACCAGCAGCAGGGCGATGAGGCCAACGCGCAGCGTTTCTTTGAAGCAGCTTCTAAATTGAAATAAGGCCTAAGCAGATGAATTACAAGCTGTTATTTCCTACTTACCGCAACCGCTACTTGTTTATCAAGCGGCAACTGGAGCAACTCACCAGGCCTGCAAAGGCTTTGAACCTGGGCACCGGCGAAGGCGACTACGACGCCATGATCGCCGGATATTGCGATCAACTCATAGCCTGCGATATCAATGAGGGCGATGTAAACTACGCCAGGCAACTCAACAGCGATGTAGCCAACCTGCAATACTCCGTAGAAAATGCGCTCGCACTATCGTTTCCCGACAATACCTTCGACCTGATTATTTCCGTAGACGTAATCGAGCATGTGGGGCAGCCGGCGCAGATGGTAGCCGAAATCCAACGCGTATTAAAGCCGGGAGGTCTGGCGCTCATTACCTTTCCCTCGCTAGATTTCCCCTTTACCTACGACCCCGTTAACCGTATTCTGGCCTTATTACACAAAGAAAAAATATCGCAGGGCGCCTATGCTTTCGGGCATGAATACCTGATAGACCCCGTCGAATTCAGGTCGTGGCTGGCGCATCACAAGCTACAAACCATCGAAGAAAAAAAACTGAGCGGCTACCTGATCGCCCTGTTGGAAGCCTACTGGACCGGCTGGATACAACGCATCTTCAAAGCCAACGCCACCAATGTATCGGCGCAAACCGCCAGGAGCATGGTGCTTCGTCCTTCCCGCAAAGAACCCTGGCTTTGCCTTTTCACCGACAGCCTCATTTGGCTCGACAGGTTATTGTTCGGTTTTTTTCACGCATCGGTGGGTAAGGGTTTTGTATTTAAAAAATGACAACTTTTTCAAAAGCATAAAGTTATGATGCACGATAAGCTACAATCGCTGACCGAAAAAATGAACGAAGCCTACCTGGGCGGCGGGCTCGAAAGGATTGAAACCCAACATAAGAAGGGCAAACTCTCTGCCCGAGAGCGCGTCCACTTTTTATTGGACGAAGGTTCTTTTGAAGAAATCGGCATGCTGGTCACCCATCGGTGCAGCGATTTCGGCATGGAAAAACAAATCGTACTCGGCGACGGGGTGATTACCGGCTACGGCACGATCGGCGGAAGGTTGGTTTACGTATTTGCGCAGGACTTCACCGTCTTCGGCGGATCCCTTTCAGAAACCCACGCCGAAAAAATATGCAAAATAATGGACATGGCCATGCGCAACGGCGCGCCGGTCATAGGCCTCAACGACTCGGGCGGCGCCCGCATCCAGGAAGGTGTAAGCTCCCTGGGCGGATACGCCGACATCTTCTATCGCAACGTAGTAGCCTCGGGCGTAGTACCGCAGATATCGGCCATCATGGGCCCCTGTGCCGGCGGAGCGGTATACTCGCCTGCTATGACCGATTTCATCATCATGGTAGAAGAAACCTCCTATATGTTTGTCACGGGCCCCAACGTGGTAAAAACCGTGACAAACGAAGAGGTCACCTCCGAAGAACTCGGCGGCGCCATGACCCACGCTACCAAATCGGGGGTTACTCATCTTACTGCGGCCAACGATTTCGACTGCATTCAGAAAATCAAGCGCATGTTGGCCTACATGCCGCAAAATTGCGAAGAAAAACCGCCGCAGATACCTTTCACCCCCGGCGACGAATACCGTCCGCAACTGCGCGACATCGTGCCAGCCAGTGCGAATCAGCCCTATGATATGCGCGAAGTAATTGCCGGCATAGTAGATGAAGACAGCTTCATGGAAATCCACGAAAACTTTGCCGAAAACATCGTAGTAGGTTTTGCCCACCTGGGAGGTTGCAGCATAGGCATAGTAGGCAACCAGCCCATGAGTCTGGCCGGCGTACTCGACGTAAACAGCTCCATCAAGGGCGCCCGGTTTGTCCGCTTCTGCGATTCATTTAATATCCCGCTGCTGGTTTTGGTAGACGTGCCCGGTTTTTTGCCCGGCACCGACCAGGAATGGAACGGTATCATCGTCAACGGCGCTAAGTTGCTCTATGCCTTCAGCGAAGCCACCGTGCCACGGGTTACCGTCATTACCCGCAAAGCCTACGGAGGCGCCTACGACGTGATGAACTCCAAGCACATCGGCGCCGACATGAACTTTGCCTGGCCTACCGCCGAAATCGCCGTTATGGGCGCCAAAGGCGCTTCGGAGATCATTTTCCGCAAGGAGATCACCTCGGCAGCAGACCCCCAGCAGATGCTGCTCGAAAAAGAAAAAGAATACCAGGAGATGTTTGCGCATCCCTATCGCGCCGCCGCCCGCGGCTTTGTCGACGAGGTAATCGACCCCATCGATACGCGCCGCAAATTAATTAAAGCATTCGCTATGCTGGAAAATAAGGTGGCGCACAGGCCCCGTAAGAAGCATGGGAATATTCCGTTGTGATGTGACAAGGTGACAAGGTGACAGGGTGACAGGGTGACAAGGTACTCAATATTACTAAATCACCCTGTCACCACAGAATGATTCAAATCCCTCATAATATTCGTATACGTCCAGGTGATACGTTGTTCGTGGGGGTGTTGGCGCTGTGGGCAGTCCTTTTTGAGGCAGAGGTGGCAGGAGACCGGTTCGCAGGGATCGACGTGGATAAATAGCTCTACCGGAGATTTGCAGTGCGCTTTTACCAGGTTTTCAAAAGCCTTAACTTCCGAGTGACTTTGGCGGGTGTCGTAATACCAGGGCAGCGTGAGGTGGCAATCGATATGCAGCGTAGCGCCGTATTTAATCACCCTGAAATTGTGCACATCGATCCAATTATCGGGGCGTTTTTCCTCCAGCATTTTCACAATATTATCCACCAGCAGGTGATCGGCTTCATCCATGATGCCGGCCACGGAATTGCGCATAAGTCGGAGTCCTGTAATCAGGATAAACAAGCCAAAAATGCCTGCGACGAGGTTGTCGAGCAGGGTGATTCCGGTGAAGTAAAGCAACGCCAGTCCGATGATCAGACCGAGAGAAGAATACGCATCGGATTTCAGGTGTTTACCGCTGGCGATCAGCGTCATCGAATCGGCTTTGCGGCCTTGCTTTTCAAGTATCTTGCCCATCAGGAAATTGATACTGCCTGTAATGAGCGTTAGCAGCAGGCCCAAGTCGATTTGGTGTAATTCCTGAGGATTAAAAATATTGTAACCAGCCTTGCCGAAAATGGTGATCCCGGCAAAAAAGATCATGGCCCCTTCGAAGCCTGCCGAGAGAAATTCAATCTTTCCGTGGCCGTAGGGGTGGTTTTCGTCTTTGGGTTTGGCGGCAAGATACAGGCTATACAGGGCAAAGAATCCGGCCACTACGTTGATAATACTTTCGAGGGCATCGGTCAGGATGGCGTTAGAGTTGGTGAGCCACCAGGCCAGGAATTTCAGTGCCATCAGGCCGATTCCCACCACAAGAGCAATAATTTGCAGACGGATGTATTTGCGCAAAGCAGTATAAATTTGCTGCAAAGCAACGCAAAAAGGGGCATTCGGGCAAGTTTAAAAGTCATCGAAAAAATTCCCTGAGCAGTAAAAGAATATCTCTACATTTGGCATATGCAGTTGAGAACCTCTTACCGCCAAATTATGTCTATTTCCCTGCCCATCATGTTGGGTAGTGCGGCCCAGAATGTCATTGCGTTGACTGACAGCGTATTTCTATACCATTTGGGTGAAAATGATTTTGCCGCTATCGGCTTTGTAGGTGTGTTTTACCTCATCATAGCCGCTATCGGTTATGGATTCTCCAGGGGAGGGCAGATCCTTATTGCCCGGCGCCTGGGTGAACGCAACTCCCTTGAAGTGGGGCATATTTTTTATTCGATGCTTTACTTCGAATTGATTTTGGCGCTGGTGATGTTCCTTTTTATGCAATATGGCTGCTATTATTTTTTTCAACTAATAGTTGATTCACCGATCATTTTTGAAAAAAGCCTCCAGTTTCTCGAATACAGATCGTGGGGCGTATTTTTTGCATATGCCGGAGTGAGTATGGTTGCACTATATACCGGCGCTGCACGCACTAATTTTATCATGATAGATACGGCAATACTTGCGGTGGTGAATATCGGGCTCGGCTATGCGCTGATTTTCGGTCGGTGGGGTGCGCCGGCAATGGGTATAGCAGGAGCCGGTTTGGCTAACACGATTGCCGAGGCGGTGGCGTTTTTGGTCTTCGTAGTGTATGTGTTATTCGACAAAATGGCGCATACCTGGAAAATCTTTTCGCTTCCCAAACTCGATCTCAAGCAAATTACCCAGCTTTATAAATTATCCCTACCCATTGTAGCCCAGGCTTTTGTGGGCATGGGCAGTTGGTTTATCTTTTTCGGCATTGTTGAAAACCTGGGCGAGCGGCAATTGGCCATTACCAACCTGGTGCGCATGGTGTACCTGGTGTTGTCGATCCCTACCTGGGGTTTTTCTGCGGGCATCAACACCATGGTCAGCAACTTTATCGGAAATCGCAAGCGGCAGGCCGTGGTGCCTATAGTGGTCAAAACCGCCTGGCTAAGTTGGGTGGCTACCATGCTTATCACGCTGCCCATTGTGCTTTTTCCTCACTTCTTTTTATACCCTCTGTTGGGCGCCGACGAGGTTTCGTTGATTGACGATGCCAAGCAGGTCTTTTACCTGTTGGTGCTTATCCTTTCGGCTTTCTCTATCGGCGCGGTGATGTTTAACGGCCTCATCGGTGCCGGCGCTACCTGGTTCGGACTCAAACTCCAGTTTTTCTGCGCCATCGGTTATCTCATCTATATATACTTTGTGGTCAATTATTCGAACGGCGGGGTACTATGGGCCTGGGCTTCAGAAATATTTTACTGGTTGGCCATGCTTGGACTTACGATCTGGTACCTGCGCTCGAAAAGATGGCATGCGTTAAGGTGGTGAAATGCTCTGTTGTGAGTTATGGGTTGTGGGTTGTGGGTTGTGGGTTCTTTATCTTTTTCAATAACCGACAACTCACAACTCACAACCCACAACAACATCAATACAAGTCAATCGTATGCGAATGGCCGTTGATAGTAATGACCACCTCGCCATTGCCGAGGAACTCCAGCGAACCTTCGTGAGAGAAGCTATTGCCACCGGTGCCGCTTCCGGTAAGTGTAAAGGAAGCTGTTCCGCTTACGATGTGGCGCGTAGTTTTGTCTACATTAAGGGC
>JAEUUQ010000344.1 GCA_016787505.1 Saprospiraceae bacterium
CTACGAGCCGCATACTTTTCTCGATATTTCCGATAACCTGTGGATCGAAGGCACCCACGAGCCCAATGGCGATTGGCTTTACGGCCTCGACGTGGGCGTAGATCCGGATTATCGCAGCCAGGGTATCGCCCGCGAAATCTATCGCGCCCGCCAGGAGGTGGCCCGGCATTTCGGCCTCAAAGGTCAGATCACGGTCGGTATGATGAACGGCTACGGAAAGGTGGAAGATGAATTTACGGTGGAGGAGTATTTTGATAAATTAATGAACAAAGACCTCATCGACCCTACGGTTTCGGCACAACAAAAATTGGGATTTAAAATAATCTCGTTAATTACCGATTATCTCGACGACCCCACTTGCGGAAACGCCGGCGTGCTGATGACGATGGAGGCGACACACGAAGTATGATTGTTTTTTCACCGCGTCAAAATAACGCTCTGTGTGACTCTGTGAAACTCCGTTTAACTCTGTGGTAAAATTTCTCAGCAATGTTTAACAACGCCGTATAATGAGTCGTAAAATTATTTTTTTTACAATTTCGACATTGATGTTTTTTTCTTGCCAACAAGAGAAAAAAAACACCGCCTCCCTGCGCGCTCCCGCCGAATTTGAACCGCAACAAGCCGTGTGGCTCATATACCCGCATTCAGATCACGTAGAGGAATATTCCAATGTAGACGTAACCACTGAAATTATCCGCCAATTATTACCCCATGTGCGCGTAAAATTGGTAGTGGCCAACGATAGTATATTGACATTGGCAAAAAAAACACTGTCATCCGATTTTATAAAAAGTACCAATTTTGAATTAATAAAAATACCCTACAACGAATATTGGGCCCGGGATATGGGGCCGGCTTTTATTATTAAAAATAAAAAATTAGCCGTCGCCGATTTTCAATTTAGTACCTGGGGTTATTACGATACGCTGGCCGCATATTCGCAATTGGATGAAAAGTTGGACGAGCGGGTAGCGGCTATTATGAAAATTAACACCATTCCAACTTCCCTCATCAGTGAAGGCGGCGGCCACGAGTCGAACGGCAAAGGTACTTTGATGCTCGTGGAAGCCGTAGAAATGGGCAGAAACCCGGGATTGACCAAAGCCCAAATTGAGGCGGAATACACCCGGACACTTGGCGCCACCCATTTTATTTGGCTGAAGCAGGGCGTCCACGAAGACGATCACACCCACCTGGGTACTATCGACGCGCCCGGCGGCGTGAAAGCCTATACCGTGCTGACCACCAATGGCCATGTAGACGAGTTTGCCCGCTTTGCCGACCCGCAGACGATCCTGCTCGCAGAGATCGACAGCGCCGACCTCGCCACCGACCCTATCGCCCAGGAAAACCACCGGCGCATCGCGGAAAACCTGCGCATCCTGGAAGCCGCCCGCGACCAGGACGGCAAGCCCTTCCGCATTGTGCGAATGCCCATGCCCAAAACTATCCTGTGGAAAATGCAGCCCGGCGATCCCGTGTACCAACTGATCAGTGAAATGGAATTTGAAGACGGCCATACATTCCCGCAAGGCCGCGAGATCGACGTAGTGGCCGCTGCCAGCTATCTCAACTTCCTGATTTCGAATGGAATCGTGATAGGCCAAAAATACTGGCGGAAAGGCCTCGACCCCGAAATAAAAAAAAGAGACGATGCCGCCCGGCGTATCTTGCAACAGGTTTTTCCGGATAGAAAAATCGTCATGCTCGACGCTCTGTCGGTCAACTGGGGCGGAGGGGGCATTCATTGCATTACTATCCACGAGCCCAAAATATAAGCCATGACACACCAAGGACTACTCTGCCTTATTCCGACCTTGGTCGTATTGGTCTTGTCGGTATTGTCGCGGCGCACCTTTGAGTCGCTGGTGGCTTCCTGCGTGGCCGGCTTCATCCTGCTAGACGGCTGGGGTTTTTTCGGGGGACTGACTTCCGCTATGACCAAAGTTATGCAAGACCCGACCATCGGCTGGATTATCATCGTTTGCGGTTCGTTCGGCTCTTTGATACACATGCTGGTCAAAGCGGGCGGCGCCCAGGCTTTTGGAAATTACGTGATCCGTTTTGTCAAATCGAGGCGCTCGGCCCTGATTACCACCTGGCTGATGGGCCTCGTCATTTTTATCGACGACTACCTCAATGCCCTGGTGGTGGGCAGTTCGATGAAAAAAGTGACCGACAAATTTCATGTCAGCCGCGAAATGCTGGCCTATGTGGTTGATTCCACGGCTGCGCCGGTGTGTGTGTTAGTGCCGCTGTCGACCTGGGCGGTATACGTGGCCGGCTTATTGGAGAGCACAGGCGTGGCGGCAAAAGGAGAAGGGCTGCAAGCCTATATCAAGACGATCCCCTATATCGCCTATGGGTGGACGGCCACGCTCCTGGTGCCCATAGTGGCGCTGGGCTGGATACCGGCGCTCGGCGCTATGCGTTCCGCTGAACGACGGGCGGGGGCCGGACAAACGATTCCCCCTCATTCTGAAGGCATGGGAATACCCGAACACGACAACATCACAAACCCCTATCCCCGCCTGGTGCATTTTGCGCTGCCTTTAGCCGTGTTGCTGGGCGCCACCATAGCCTTGCAAGCGGATGCGCTCAAAGGCGTGCTGATCGCGGTAGTATTCACCGTTGTTTATTTTCATCTCGCCAAAGTGGCCAACTGGAAAAAGTCGGTCGACGACGTATTCGACGGGTTTAAAACCATGTTATATCCTCTTGCACTCATCGTCATGTCGTTTGTGTTAAAAGAAGCCAACGACAGGCTGGGCCTCACACAATTTGTAATCGAAAAAGTATCGCCCTGGATGGACAGCCGCTATTTGCCGGTTATCACGTTCCTGTCGCTAAGTTTGATTTCCTTCACTACGGCCTCGCTATGGGGCATGTACGCCATCGCATTGCCCATCGTGGTGCCGCTGGCGCAGCAGCTGGGCGTGGATACCTGGCTGGCGGTGGGGGCGGTTGTGAGCGCCGGCGCCTTCGGCTCTCATGCCTGTTTCTACAGCGATGCCACTATTTTATCGGCCACGGCCTGCGGCTGCAATAATATTCAACACGCGGTGACGCAGTTGCCCTACACTTTGCTGGCAGCGGCGGCAGCAGCAGGGATTTTTCTTTTATTGGGTTTGTAAAAAATTACTACTGGTGATATTTTGTAACTGTTTAGTAGGGTTTAGCGATTGGGTTTAGCGTTAGGGTTTAGTTAACTCAACCATATCGCTAAACTGCTCATGCACTAAAACCCTACTAAACATTTACGATATTTTAATAGTGATTAATAAATTTCAAAACTTTACCCCTAAAAGAACCCTGTCACCCTGTCACCTTGTCACCAAAAAATTATAAAAAATGACCCATATTCAACTCCACACCCCCATACCCGGCCCCAAAAGCCGGGAAATCCTCTCGCGCCGGGCGGCTAACATGCCTGCCGGACTGGCCAAATCTACCGAAATCGTAGTAGAAAAAGCCAAAGGCGCCCTGGTCTGGGATGTCGACGGCAACCGGCTGATCGACTTTGCGGGGGGCATCGGCATGATCAACGCCGGGCACCGGCCTGCCCAGGTGGTCAAAGCCGCCAAACAACAACTCGATAAGTGCATCCACGCCTGCACGCTGGTGACCACCAACGAGCCGGCAGTAGAGTTATGCGAACTGCTCAACCAACTCACGCCGGGTGATTTTCCGAAGAAAACCCTGCTGGCCAACTCCGGCGCCGAAGCTGTGGAAAACGCCGTCAACATCGCCAAATACTACACCAAACGCCCGGCGATCATCGTATTCGAAGGGGGCTACCACGGCCGCACCCTGCTCACCATGAGCATGACGAGCAAATACTCGTTGTTCAAAAAAGGCTACGGCTCGTTTATGTCGGAAATATACCGCCTGCCCGCGCCCAATATGTTTCGACCGTTCCAAGGTATGAGTCGAGATCAGTACCTGCAACATTGCATCGACCAGCTCGACCACGCATTTATTGCCCAGGTAGATCCTTCTGCAGTGGCGGCCATCGTGGTAGAACCAGTGCAGGGCGAAGGCGGCTTTGTGCCTATGCCGACCGCCTTTTTACAAAAAATAAGGAGTCTGTGCGACCAGCACGGCATCCTCCTGATCGCCGACGAAATCCAGTCGGGTTTTGGCCGCACCGGCAAGTTGTTTGCTATGGAACACCACGGCATAGTGCCCGACATGATTTGTATGGCTAAGTCGATGGCCGCGGGACTGCCCATCAGCGCCGTCACAGGCAGGGCGGAGGTGATGGATACCCCGCATCCCGGCGCCATCGGCGGCACCTACGGTGGTAGCCCGGTGGTAAGCGCCGCAGCGATCGAAACCATCAAACTCATCAGCGATCCCAAATTCCTGAAGCGCGCCGCGCAAATCGGTGAGATGATCCGCAAAACACTCGAAGGTTGGAAAAAACGCTATCCGCTGGTGGGCGACGTGCGCGGACTGGGCGGCATGCGGCTCGTGGAATTCGTCAAGGAACCAGGCACTAAAACCCCCGACCCCGACCTCACGCTGGAGATCCTCAAAGACGCCGTATCACACGGCATCATCCTCATCAGGGCCGGCTTGTATTCCAATTGCATCCGACTGCTGCCCCCTTTTGCCATTACCAACGAGCAATTGCGGGAAGGGCTGGCGGTATTGGAGGGGGCTATTGCCAGGGCGCATGAAAGGAGGAAGGGACTGGGGTGAGACTATTGGACTATTGGACTTTTGGACCTGTGCATAACCTAACTCTGTGGAACTCCGTGTAACTCCGTTTCACTCTGTGGTAAAAAAATTGCTTCGACTTTTAGACGATGAAACTATACTACAACGGCGATATCAAAACTATGGCCCGGGTTAATTCGCAGCCCCAGGCTCTCGCTGTGCGCGACGGTAAAATACTGGCCACCGGTACCTTGGACGAGCTGCGCCCCCTCACCGATGCTCATACGGAATGGATTGATTTACAAGGCAGAACCCTAATGCCCGGCTTTTTTGACGCGCATCTGCACCTCTGGAAAGTCGGTGACCTGCTCACCTTCAACCTCGACCTGCGCGGCGTGGAAAGCATAGCCGAAATACAAGATAAACTGCTCGATTTTTCACAAAAAAACAACCACCTCAGTTGGATAAGGGCGCGGGGCTTCAATGAGGCATCGCTTAAAGAAGGCCGCCTGCCCACCCGACATGATATCGACAAAGTCATACGCGATAAACCCGTTTTTTTGCAGCGCACCTGCGCCCATATTTCCTGTGTCAACAGCAAGGCCCTGGAAATATGCGGTATCACGGCGGCCACGCCGGCGCCCTTTGGCGGTGAGATCCGCCTCGATGCCGACGGCACACCTTCGGGTATTCTGTGCGAGACCGCCCAGGGGCTGGCCATGCGGCATTTCCCCGTCATCACCGATGCCGACTACGAAACCATGATCCTCGCCGGCTGCCGCGAATTGATGCGCCACGGCATCACCGCCGTCACCGACCCCGCCGTCATGCCCGATTTATTAGAAGTATACAAAAAAATGGACCGCGAAGGTCGCCTGCCCATGCGCATCCACGCAATCCCGATCATGTTGCCCGACGGCGGCGACGAACCCCTGCCTCTCCCCGAGTTATACGCCTCTGACCGTCTGGTAATCAACACTGTCAAATTTTTTGCCGACGGCGGCCTCAGCGGCCAAACCGCCGCCCTCAGCCGCCCCTATGGTCGTACAGTCGTACAGTCGTATAGTCGCACAGTCGCCAACAAAGGCATCCTACGCCTCCAATACGCCCAATACCTGCAATTGGCCCGGGAAGCCCAGGAGCGCGGTTTTCAGGTAGCCACCCACGCCATCGGCGACGAGGCCATAGGTTTTGTATTAGATGTATACGAACAATTAAAGCGCGAAAACCCCGGGGCGCCGCGGCACCGCATCGAACACCTCGGACTGCCGAATGAACACCACAAAAACCAGATTGAAGACCTCGGCGTACACGTCGTCACCCAACCCATCTTCCTCACCGAGCTAGGCCGCAATTTCCGCCAATACCTCGACGACGATTTCTTGCAGCAATGCTACCCTGTGCGTTCCCTGCTCGACAGGGGTATCAACGTGGCCTTTTCCACCGATGCGCCGGTAGTCAGAGACCTCCGTCCGCTGGCCTGCATTGCCGCCGCCATCAACCGCAAAGACGCCGACGGCATTGAAATAGCCCCCCGCGAGGCTGTCACGATGCAGGAAGCCCTGTACTGCTACACTGCAGGCAGCGCCCTCGCCAACCGGGTATTTGACAAGGTGGGCAGCCTGGAGCCGGGAAAAGATGCGGAGATGGTGATGCTCAGCGGGGCGCCTTTTGAATGTGCTGATGCGAACGAAGTGAGTCCCGTACCGACTGGAAGGAGGTCGGGATGCTGATTTGCTGATCTTTAAATCATCAATAAATCAAGCCAAAGAGCCAAAGTGGAATTTTTTTTCCTGCTCCAATTTCCATGTCGTCCAGAGCTAAAAAAGCCTCGGGGATAGCTGTAATTTGACTTTTTCCTTTGTTTTTTCCTCCTACCTCAATCGTCCAGCGGTCTTCAATACGAAAATCACCGGCGGGGGAATAGCTTACAATATGCCGGTATCGCGTCTGGTTATAAAAAAAGGTCTCTCGCAAGTTGCCTATATCTGGTGTATTTGAAGATAACACTACCGCCAGATTGCTATTGTCTAAAAATATCTTCTCCGGTTTTTGCAAAGCAGACAAATTGGCGCCATGCGGATATAACAAGGCTATCAGTCGGGCGTTTTCCAAATGATGCAAATAGCGGATGAGAGTAACCCGATCCAATTGTACTTTTGCAGCCAATTGTTGGATGTTAGGTTTGAAAGGCACAGAATCGGCAATAAGCTGTAGCAATTGTCCGATTTTTCGAATTTGATATACCCTGCCTCTTTCTGCCGTGGCCAGATCGGTTTCCAATATCAGACCAACAACCTGTTTTACTCTGATGGGGTATAATTCGCGGTTTTCCAAAAAATAGGGATAATATCCTTCCTTCAAAAACGGTACAAAATGCTCTAAAGGACGAAACTGGAGTGTCAATTGGAGGGCAATATCCTCGTGGCGTTCGATGACGTCATGAAGTGTTAGAGGTGGAATTTCTGCTACTCCGGTCAACTGTAGATATTCCCGAAAAGATAGACCCGGCAATTCATACAAAACTGCCCTACGGCTCAAGTCGACATCTTGCTGGTTGATTTCAATTATGGAAGATCCCGTAAAAACAAGAAAGATATCGGCGTATAAATCGTATAAATTCTTAATTTCTCTCGACCACCCCCTGTATTTATGCACTTCATCCAAAAAAAAGTGCGTAATGCCGGTCGCTCTAAAGTGTTCTACTGTTTCCCGCAACGTATTCGTGGTGAAATGCAAATCGTCCAACGAAAGGTAAATGCCTCTGTTTTCCGGTACATTCAGCTGCAATTGCTGGAGCAATAGCGTAGTTTTTCCCACCCCCCGTGCGCCTTTGATGCCAATCAGGCGCCAATCCCAATGTATTTCTTTGTGTAGAAATCGAACGTGATTGACGTCGGTTTTTGCAACCAACAAACGAGATTGCAAGCGTAATTGATCCATTTTGATGTATTAATCCATCAAATATACAATAAAAATGATGAATTAATTCACCATTATTTAATTATAGTCAGAATTTATCGGGAGCCTGCCCGGATAAAAAAAACGGAGTTACACAAAGCCCTTCACTCCGTGCAACTCCATTTTACGTTGTGGTAAAAAAATCAAGGCAATTTATTGCACCACCAGCCGCAATACCTCCGTCCCCTCATCAGTCGTCAACGTACACAAATACGTACCCTTCGCCAGACTGCCTGACGGCAGCGTGGCTTCATAGTTGCCGGCGTATTGGTAGTCATCGGTAAGCGTAAACAAGGCTTGGCCGGTGAGATCGAACACGCGTAGCGTCACTTGTGCGTCGTTAGACAGGTGGTAGCGGATGGTCGTTGTGGCGCTGAATGGGTTGGGCGCGGCGCTCAGTCGGCCCGGCGTTGGCTGGGCGATGGAATGTGCCGGCTTGGACACCTTCTCCGGCGCCTGCTCGGGGCGCTGCCAGGTTTCTTTGGGATGTATCGCATCAAGGGCTTCGCCTGCGCTACTGCGCGATTCCACATCGCTCAGGGCACTGCCGCCTCCGCAATCGAAATTGCGGGCAATAAAATTAGCCCCGTCACGCACTTCAAAGCCATCGGTTAGGATCACCTCGTCACCGCCGTTGTATACCACATAGGTCACGCCGCCGGTGATGAGGCGGTTGGAGGTGACCGTATTGTCGGCGTAATACGTGGGGGCGCCGATCGTGACGTCATTGGTTACTACGATATCAGGGATGCACTTAGGGGCCAGCCAGTCGCTGAGGCGGCGCTGAGGGTTGTCGCCACCCCAGGATGTCGATAAACGACCGTAGTAACTTGTAGCGTCGTCGCAAATGCCATTACCGCCGTGGAGTTGGCCGATGACCCGGTGGTTGGCATCGAAAAGCGGCGATCCTGAAGACCCAGGTTGTGTGCCGCCGTTGTCCCACTCTACTTCCCAATGTGTGAATGGATCTGTTGTGGAGCCGTCGGTCCAATTTATCCACCACCAGTAATTTTCGGCTGCGCTGTTATCAATCGATATCTTTTTTACATCTCCTCGCGGGTGATGGATTCCCGTACTTTGGCCGGAAGGCGGATCGCCGGTGTCCCAGCCGTTATACAACAAACTTATGCTCGCGTCGAGCCAGGGATCTTCGGTGAGACGGAATAAGGCGAAATCTGAATCGTCGTTGTTGGCGACGAGGATAGCGCCGGTAGTAGATTGCCACCCCGGTTCTGTTAATGGATTGGTGCAGCCCGGGCTCTCGTAGTTCCAGTAGAACGACCATGTAGCTGCTGCGGGGTTGGCCACGGCATCTTGACCTGCTGACAGGCAATGGTTGGCCGTCAGGAAGTAAGGCGTGAAATCGACGGAGGTATTATTGAGCAATGCACCCGTACAGATTCGAGAGCCGCCAATGACGATCATCGCCACGCTGGTTTTCTCCAATTGCCAGCTATTGCCTTCGGGGCAGTTGATATTTATCATACATGCGTCGGAATCTTCAAAACTCTTTTCACCAAGCAGGTTGATATAGCGATAGCCGTGTACGACTTTCGCAATAGATATTTCACCGGGATACTCCGCGTCTTGCGGCTCGTAGTATTCCAGGGTGATCATTTCGCCGTAAACAAGCCCAGTGGCATAGCCGATGCTGTTGCCGCGCTGCGAGTTGTTGTTGCGCGAGGTAAAGCCGCCTATGACGTGCGAGCGGTCGGCGTTGTAGATATACAGCGTAGCGCCGGTGGGCAGCCAGAAGGCGTCGTAGAGCAGGTTGATCGAGCGGGCACCCGGGCAGTGGATGCTGAGGCGCCACAGGCGGTCGCCGTTGGGCAATGTTTCCCAGGCGCCCGAGTTGTCGAGCGTAAAACCGGCGTCGAGCGGGTAGCCGAATCGCGGCGGCCGGCCGGCTTCGTCGTCAGTCTGGTCTTCACGCTCGATGGCGGTCATGTTCAGTGGCGACATAACCTCCACCGGTATGCGTTGGGTTGAAAAAGCCTTGTCGAAGCTGTAGGGGGTACCGCCGATGTTGATTTGTGCTTCA
>JAEUUQ010000376.1 GCA_016787505.1 Saprospiraceae bacterium
AGTACTTCTTCTTCCGTTAATGAAAATACGTCTTTGGAGGCAATCCGCGATTCTACCCTGGCAGAGCTGCTATCTACCATGCCCGGCCAGAAAAAGATGACGGGCATGCTGTCGTTGCTGGTTTTTACCTGTTTTAATAAGGAGTCTATCGCGACAGGTAGGTCTTTTTGCCCCGGAAACATGAGCTCAACTTTCTTGCCGGCCAAGCGAAGACTATCCAGCAATTCGGTATTGTGCGCTCTTTTGGTCGATTCTTCTATTTGGCTCAACAGCGCCTCTTCCACTTTGTCCTGCACGAGAAAGCCGATGACGGCAAAATGCAGTACCGCCATGAACAAAAAAAGTCGGACCGGGCTCACATAGCGTTTTTGTTTACCCTCAAAATAAACGGTAGTGAGCCTGCCGGGGTAAAACAAGTCGCGAAGCGCAAGAAATATTTTTGAATCGATATTGAATAAAGTGTCGATAAACTCCCTGAAAAGCTCCCAAATCGTCACTTTGCCCTTGGTGTATTTCTGGCTGCAATGCGGGCAAAAATCGCCATAAGGCGCCAGGGGGTAGTGGCAATTGTGGCAATACCGGTCGGCAGGAGAGGTGGCTTTGTTCATATTTGCGATTTAGGTCGTACAGTCGTACAGTCGTCGTCGTACAGTCGTAAAGTCGTAAAGTCGTTAAGTCGTACAGTCGTAAAGTCGTAAAGTCGTACAGTCATACAGTCGTAAAGTCGTACAGTCGTACAGTCGTACAGTCGTACAGTCGTAAAGTCGTAAAGTCGTAAAGTCGTAGCATGAGAGGTGGCTTTGTTCATACACGCGGTTTAGGAACATCGCAATTTACAGCCAATCTATTCATTTTGCACTTCGACTCCTTATTTTTTGCGCATGACTCCGTCGTCATCGATGGATAGTCGCGTTTCCGGAAAATCCGCTTTGGTTAGGCTTTTGATGGTCTTGATTACCCGCTTTTGGGCATCGATTTTTGGGCCGTGCGTTTTTTGCTGGTAAGTAGGTGTGATTTTGCCTTCCAAAAATTCGCCTTCGCGGTTTATTTGCAGGCTAATCAGGGGCGCAATGCCGGCAGGGCCGCTGAGACTGAAACGGCCGTAGGTGCAGAAATTGCCGAGGCTATAGGCGATAAACCGGTCTTTGTACAATTCAACCGCCCGGGTTACGTGTGGGCCGTGGCCGAAAACGATATCGGCGCCGGCATCGATAACGGCGTGAGAAAATTTGTAGACGTTGCCCCTGTTTTCACCGTGGAAGGTTTCGGTAGCGCGGGGCACATGCTGGTGGTCGGCGCCTTCTGCGCCTCCGTGGAAAGATACGATCACCACGTCAACTTCGCCGGCCAGTTTTTCTACGATGGCTTTGGCGCCGGCAATATCGCGCAGGTCGCAGGTACCGCTATTGGGCGCGAAAGCGCAAAAACCGAATTTGACGCCGTTGCGCTCAAAAATGGCCGTCTCGTCGGTACCCGCCAGGCCCGCGAAGTGAATGCCCGCTTCGCGCAACGCTGCTTTGGTGCGCTTGCGGCCCTCGGGGCCAAAATCTCCGCTGTGGTTGTTGGCCAGGCTCAATACGTCGAAACCAGCCTCCACAAAGCGATCTACGTAGTGTTCCGGCGATCGGAATACGTAGCATACCTTGGGGTCGCGGCAGGTTTTTGGCGTACCGCCTTTGTTGAGTATGGCGCCTTCGTGGTTGCCGAAGGTCACGTCGGCATTTTTTAACAGGTCGAGCACCGGCGCCAGCAAAGCCTTGCCGTCATTGGGCGGCAGGTAGGAGGCGGAAGGATAATTTGTGCCCAGCATCATATCGCCAACACCCACTACGGTAAGCGCTTGCGCCGTATCTTCAGGCGCCGCTTCGGCCCGGATGTATACTTTTTCAGGAACAACAGCTACCTGGGAAGTGGTGGTGGGCGAATCGTAGCAAGCAAGTAATAGCCCCGCGCCCGCTATAATTGAAAAAAGACCCCCAAAACGGAGGTCTTTTCCCGAAACCATTAGGTTCATATGGCAAAGTTGATCTTTAGTCAAAAGATTGGTTGGCTGCCTCGGCAGCTTTTACAAGTTCATTGTATTCTTTGGGCGAAAGGCCGTCAATCACATATTGAATGGGATTGATGGGCTGTCCGCGGTAGTGTACTTCGTAATGGCAGTGCGGCGCGGTGGAGGTGCCTGTGCTACCTACGCGACCGATAGTCTGTCCGCGTTTAACGGTTTGTCCTTCGCGCACTTCTATCTTGCTCATGTGAGCATACAGGGTCTGGTAGCCGTAGCCGTGGTCTATTACTACGTGCATGCCGAAACCGCTACCCCGCTCTGCTTTGATTACACGGCCTGCGCCGGTAGATTGTATGGACGTTCCTTTGGGCGCCGTAAAGTCGATGCCGCTGTGCATCCTGGGTACTTTGAAAATAGGGTGGATG
>JAEUUQ010000386.1 GCA_016787505.1 Saprospiraceae bacterium
TTCCATGTACACCATGCGGATAGCGGCGTTTGACGCCATCACGGCTTCTACTTTATCCAGATCACCCAGGTCAATGAAAATAGACTCGATGCCGAGAGGGGCCATAATTTGCGAAAACAACTCTGTAGTGCCACCGTATAAGTTGCCCTGTGTGAGCAGCTTATCTCCCGGGCGAAGCAGCGCCATGGCCAGCGTGGCGATAGCCGACATACCCGAACTGGTAAGCAGGGCAGAGGAGGTTATATCCAGTCCGTGGGTTTCCAACGCGGCTATTTTGGCAGCTACCGCATCGATGGTGGGATTGCCGTAGCGGCTGTAGGTATGCCCCTGGGCTTTGCCGGCAAAAATATCAATGCCGTGTTCGAGGTCGTCGAGCACAAACGAGGACGTTGCGTAAATCGGCAATTGATGGGGTGGGGTAGTGCGCAGATCTTTCCATTCCTGTACACAAAGGGATCCAAAGTCCAACTTATTATTCATAAAGCAATTGATTTTGACAGAAAAATGAATTAATAATCTGATAATTCAACGCCAAAAAAAAGAAACATCAACTATTTTTGGCTCTTAACCGTTTATACCCAAATATAGACTACTGAAAGAGAGCGCCCGAACACAGGTGTCGAAACTATGAAAGAAGAGCCAATTGATAATGACCAGTCGTCAGATGACTTACAGGATTTTCAAGTCATTGTGGTCGATCCGAAACAAGCGCCCGTCCGGATCGACAAGTTCCTAATGGACCGGCTCAACAATGTGTCGCGCAATCGCATTCAAATCGGGCTCCGGGCCGGCGCAATAAGAGTAGACGGACAGGAAGTAAAGCCCAATTTCAAGATCAAGCCGGGACAACAGATTTCTATGATCGTTCCGCGCGCGGTATCAGAACCCTACCGAATCTTCCCGCAAAATATCCCCCTCGATATCATATACGAAGACGACAATCTGCTGGTCATCAACAAGCCGGCGGGCATGGTGGTTCACCCGGGCATAGGTCATTTCAAAGGCACGCTGGTAAACGCGCTCATCTATCACTTTCGCAACCTGCCGGTGATGGAGGGCAACTATGAGGACCGGGTTGGACTGGTACACCGTATCGACAAAAATACGTCGGGCCTGATGGTCATTGCCAAATCGGAGTACGCCATGACGCACCTCGCCAAGCAATTTTTCTACCATACCATCGAACGCACTTATCTGGCGCTCATCTGGGGCGAACCCAAAGACGACGAGGGCACCATTGTGGGCAACGTGGGCCGCAATCCGCGTTTTCGACACTTGTTTACCGTTTTCCCCGATGGCGACGAAGGCAAATGGGCCGTTACGCATTTTAAAGTCCTGGAGCGCATGTACTATGTGAGCCTCGTGCAGTGCAACCTGGAAACCGGCCGAACTCACCAGATCAGGGTACACATGCAGTACATCGGCCATCCCTTGTTTAGCGACGATCGCTACGGCGGCGACCGCATTGTGAGAGGAACCGTTTTTAGCAGGTATAAAGATTTCGTTGAAAAAGTATTTACTGCCTTGCCGCGCCAGGCCCTGCACGCCAAATCCCTGGGTTTTGAACATCCTGTCACGGGCCAATGGATGCAGTTTGAATGCGAGCCGCCGGCCGATTTTCAGCAAGGGCTGGATATGTGGCGGGCCTATGTAGACGAACGAAAATCGGCAAAATTCAAATGATGACTCTCTCCCAACGCCTCGATGCGCTTATTAAACTGGGCCGACACCTGTCGGCAAACGACGACGAATACCTGCAAGCCCTCATACAGCGCACTTACTACCACAATTCCTGGTTTACGCCCGAAAGCCAACAACGCGCCCTGGATGCCATCTCCGGCCAATTTCTCGATGCACAAAAGCTGGCGCAGTGGCTTGCGCCATATCAGTTACCGGAAGTGAATCCAACTTCCAGGATTGTTGGGCTTGTCCTGGCGGGCAATATCCCATTGGTGGGGTTTCACGATATTTTGTGTGTATTTGTATCCGGCCATAAAGCGCAGATCAAGCTTTCGGATAAAGACCCTTATCTGCTGCCCTATTTGCTCAAGCTACTGGCTCGCATCGACGAACGCACTGCCGGGTATTTTGAGATTGTTGAGCGCCTCAGCGGTTTCGACGCTGTTATTGCCACAGGCAGCAATAACTCGGCCCGTTATTTCGAGGCTTATTTCGGCGTTTATCCGCATATCATCCGGCACAACCGCAACGCTGTAGCGGTACTCCACGGTCGCGAAACCCAGGCAGAATTACTGGCCCTGGGCAACGATATATTGCAGTTTTTTGGACTGGGCTGCCGCAGCGTAGCCAAAATATACGTGCCCCGCAATTACGCTTTTGAACCGCTGCTGGAGGCCCTCCATGAATACCGGCAGATCGTGTTACACGATAAGTACAAGCACAATTTCGATTATAATACCGCCATTTTTATCCTCAACCGCGTGCCTCATCTGGTCAACGGCAGCGTAATACTCACCGAAAACGAATCGCTGCAATCGCATATCGCCGGGCTGTATTACGAATATTACGATTCGCCGGAAGAGTTGCGCCAGATCCTCGATGCCCGCCAGGAAGAAATCCAGTGTATCGTGGGCAATTTTCCCGAATTAAACCTCCCCCTTGTGCCTTTCGGCCAGGCCCAGCAACCCGCCCTATGGGATTACGCCGACGGCGTGGATACGCTGGCGTTTTTGGGTAAACTTTGAGTTGGCGGTCGCCGGTCGGCTGCTAAGAACCGACTGCCGACTGCCGAAAAACCTTCCCTGG
The DNA here is from genome assembly GCA_016787505.1 of Saprospiraceae bacterium. Lineage (GTDB taxonomy): Bacteria > Bacteroidota > Bacteroidia > Chitinophagales > Saprospiraceae > JABWBR01. Next base: position 2,767 of record JAEUUQ010000386.1, read on the forward strand.
GGTAACATTTATGTGAAAATTACGATATAAGTATAATCGTGCGGACTAAACCTAAACGACTATGAACTACTACCTACCCCTGTTAATGGCAATCGTATTATTGCCTTTACATAGCATTAATGCGAATGCCTCCACACCTCCTTGCGCCGCCAATGCCGGCTACATTGCCAATAACAGTACCACACCCGGATTGCATACCTGGACGGTAGGCGCAGATCTCACAGACCCTTCTACCAACCAGGAAATCGTTTTCTCGGTGGTGTATTACGGCAATCAGCCGGGGCCTACTTTTGATTATGCCTTAATGTTGGTGGATGCTTCGAATAAAATAATGGCCTACCACACCGATTCCGACCCCGATTTCGGCAATTTTGATTTTAGCGTTTTGCCCGCTGGGGCCTACCGGGTAGTCGGGCTTTCGTATAGCCAGAGCAATTCGCCGGGCGATGTGGATAGCTACCTGCAAAACCTCATTGCTCAGGGCTATACCAACGACTTGGGGGCCATTAACGAGGATAGTTATATCACCGGAGGAAGTTTTTGTATGTATTATAGCGCTGTACCCGACGAAGCAAGTTCGGTGTATATTTCATCATCAACTCACGCACTGTCAGGTCAGGTGACGCGCAGTGACGGCAGCCCTATGGCCGGCGTGGCGGTACAGGTAGAAGGTGATGCCAATACCAGTGCGGTAACAAATGCCGGGGGATTTTATCAATTCAATGGCCTTCCGGCAAATGGCGTCTATTACCTTCGCGCCGACAAAATGACTGAAAGTTCGCCACCCGCCATGCCGTTATCTATTGCAGATATCCTGCGCCTGCAAGATCGCATATTCGGCTTCCCGTCGTTTAGCAGCAACTGCGAGAGCATCACATCTGATATGAATGGAAGTTCAGCCTTGAGTACCTTCGACAGAGTAATCATGGCCCGCCATATTTTGGGGATACCCAATAATTTCAGGTGGAATATCGTGCCCGCTGCGGTGGCGGCGCAATCTCCGGATTTAGGATTCAATCCGTATATTGAAACGGGCCAATTAGCAGCTGATGGTCAATATGATTTTGTCGCATTCTGGCCGGGTGCTTTCCAAAATTGCGGCATTACACCGGTATATACCCCATCCGTACTCTCCTTGACGCCTCAAATACTAGCCACACCGGTATACGCCGGCGCTACGATTGAGGTGCCTATTATAGCCGGACAAATGGACAACATAGCCGGTTTACAGTTTAGCGTGCAATTCGATCCTGCTGCGCTCACCCTTACCGGCGTTTTTAAGGGCAGTAATTTTGGGAATGCCCTGACCAACGCTGAAAACGCGCCCAATCTCGCGCTGGCAAATGCAAACGGAAGTATGGGCCTCGTGTGGACAAAGCCGGAGATCCCAAATGCCAGCTATCCGGCAGGAGAAGAAATTTGCCGGCTCGTCTTTCAGGTCAACGGTCCGGCTGGCAATACCGAAATCAGTATCAGCGATATACAAACGCCTGCATATACAGCCGACGATCAATACCGCTTGTCGCCCCTCATCAAAAACAGCGGCACACTACAAATATTGGTATGCGATCCGCAGCCCAACTTAGCTTGTTTCGACCCCGTTTCCATAACGCTTGGCCCCGATTGCACCGCTGAGCTTACTCCTGCATTGGTGCTTGATGGAGACCTGGGCTGTCTCAGTTACGCCGATTTTACGGTAACGGTATTGGATGGCAATACTTCCAACGGCTCAACTGTAGATGAGCCGGGTAGTTACAATTATCAAATTGAACTAGCGGGGGGCGCTGTTCCCGGTATCAATTTCAGCTCTTGCTTGGGCACCGTGACCGCTTCAGGTTCCAACAGCCCATCCACAGGACTCAATTGCGCCAACCCCACAGCAGGCATCGGCTCGGCTACCGGTACGGTAAGCTATGACCCGGGTACAGGCGTATTTACGCTCACCAGCACGGGAACCATGTACAACCCTAGTCAGGACAATGTGTGGATGGTACCTTATCAGCTATGTGGAGACGGTGAATTTTACGCCGAAGTCACCAGCGTTAGCAATGGCTTCGCCGGTATCATGATGCGCGAAGATTTGGATACGGATTCTAAAAAAGTAGCTATCCTCACCAATGGGGGTAACAGCTATCGCAGAGAAATCAGAATGAATAAAGGCGATAATACCACATTTGCCAATTCCCCCCGCCTAAATCCCCGCTGGGTAAGAATAACCCGCGTTGGAAACGTCTTTACGGCGTATACTTCGCCCGATGGTAGCAACTGGTCTTTTGCCTTTAGCGTCACCATTCCGATGAATGCCTGTATTTACGTGGGCATGGCCACCTTTAGCAATAACCAAAATGCGACGGTTACGGCGACGTATGACAACGTCACGCTCATTGATTACATCCCCTTGGTAGCTCCGCCGGTTACTTTCCTGGAGCAACAGCCTTTTGACGTGGCGTTGTTTCCCAATCCCTCAGCAGGAGAGGTTCGGATTATCTGGTCGCATACAGCGGAAGCTGTCTCAGCCTCTCTGCAAATCACAGACAAGTTGGGGCGTTTGGTTTATTATCAACCACACTTCTTCGATGCTGGAGAGGCACTCGCCCTGGATTTGAGTAATGAACCTACAGGGATGTATTTTTTTAGTTTGATTGCTGATAACAAGATAGTGTGGCGAGGCAAGTGGGTAAAAAGGTGAAACACAGTACTTTTTTAACCAAGGTTCGCGAAGGTTTCGCAAAGTAGGCTATTCGGCCGATAATAAAATTTAAGTATTAGCGACCTTTGCGTTTCTCCTTGCGAGCTTTGCGTTAAAAAATACATCCTAAACGGTTACAAAATATCTACCATTCATTTCTTAATTTTCTTTGTTCTTCAACGGCATCCCCTGTCCATTCAAGCTTACCTGTGATATCTGAAAAGTCGTAGGAGGGTATGTTTAATCACCTCACCAACATCACATCCCCTTCCATGCTGATCACCTCATCGTCAATGAATTCCAAATCGACGAGGTACACAAATATGCCTTGCGGCATGGGTTTTCCTCTGAATTCGCCATTCCAGCCAACGCTGGAGTCATTGGGTGCAAAATCGTGCAGCTCGTATACCAACTCGCCCCAGCGGGAGAACACTTTGAACGACTTTACCAGCCGAACTTCCGGTCCGGCGAATATGCTTAGCAGGTCATTGATTCCGTCGGCATTGGGACTGAAGACGTTGGGTATGAATACGTCCCTGATTTTGGCTACCAGCACAGTTACGCTATCGGAGGTGATGCAATCGTCGGCAGAGGTTACGCTGACGGTATAAGTGGTGGTGTGGTAGGGCGTGGCCACAGGGTCGGGGCAATCGGTACACGAGAGATTATATGGCGGCGACCACTGAATGGTATCGGGCAGCAGGTTGATGATTACCCGGAGGGGAGTACTTTCCGCGAGCTCGATAATAACGTCTTCTCCGGCATCAATTTGGGGGATAGCTGCCGCTACGAGTTGCGCACTCGTATCGGCGGTACAGCCGTTGGCGTCCTGGATGATAAGGGTATAGTCCCCTTCCTGTAAGTTGGGGAATTCCGTGACCAATCCAGCAACCTGGCCTTTGAGTTCATAAAAATAGGGCTCGATGCCTCCACTTGCCGATATTAGGCTGATACTGCCAGTTTCCGGGCCTTCACAATTGGGGTCGGTAAATACGGCGTTCAGCATCAGCTCGGCGGGCTCTTCGAGTAGGTTGCTGCCGCTGAGCAGACATCCCCGGCTATCGGTGACGGTCACCGTATAAAATCCGGCAGGGATGCCGTTGAGTTGGGCCGAAGTGTTGCCCGTATCCCATAGAAACGAATAGGGCGATGTGCCGCCCTGTGGCAAGACTTCCAGCAGGCCATCCTGCCCGCCGAAGCAGGATACATTGACTCCGTTGTAATCGGACAAGCTCCAAGTCAAAGCGAGCGGCTGCGGTTCGGAGATCTCGGCGATGAGCACTACGTCGTTGCCAAAGGTGTCGGAGACAGTGACCAGGTAAACGCCCGGCGGCAGATTATTGATCGTTTGCGTTTGGTTGGCATTCGCCAGTGCGCCGTTGCCCGACGGATTGCCGTTGGTGCGCGCCCAGGTATAGGTAAACGGCGGCGTGCCGTCGGTTATCGCAAAGGTGAGCGAACCCGAACTTTCGCCAAAACATCGCACAGGCCCCGCCTCAATATCGCCTTGCATTTCACACACAATATTATTCAAGGTGAGGTGAATAATGCTGTCGCAACCGTTCACAGAGGTCAGGGCTACGTCGTATTGCCCGGGAAGAGAAAACGAGGAGTTGCCTATCGGAATGCTGTCGCCTTCGCAGATGTAAAAACTCAGGTCGGTTTCTATTACCAAATTTTCAGTTAGAATCAATTGTACCATGCTATCACAGCCTCCCGCCACGGTATAATGAAACTCGTAAACCCCGGGATCGCACAGCGTGGTATCGGCAAAGTCAAAGCAGTCGTTTTCACAAATCGCCTGTTCGATAAAGGTGGGCGGAATATCCTCAATGAGTATTGTGCGGCAACTTGGCGTAGCCTCATCGCAGGCATTTGCCGCAGTTACACAAAGTTGATATGAGCCGGTTGCCGTCCAGTCGATAGATACAGACTGGTTCGTGCCTATGAGCGTATTATTCAGCGTCCACCTGTATTGAGTAGCGCCTACAATAGTGTCGGCAGTGTATTGCGAGGTAGTGCCCGTACAACCTTCCGCAGGGCCGGCAATCGTGCCCGAGGCAGATAAGGGAGAGACCTCGGTGCTTCCCTGCAATACCGTAATGGTATAGCTGCACACATCGTCGCCGCTTCCGTCCATGACAAAATAATAATATTGGCCTACTGTAAGAGGTACGGTATTGGTAAAAATGGCCGTCGTATTGTTATCGACGTCCGTATTGCAATTAGAAACGAGGGTAAAATTCTGGCAGTTGAGGCTTTGATAAATACCTATTTCCAGCCCCAACCCCAACTGACAATTAAAAACCTGCACGGCTATTTCAATATTGGGCGTGCCGGCAATAAAGGCAATCCACTGCATGTGGTGTATTTGGGTAGTACAAAAGCCCGGAGGCGCCTGGCCCTGTATCTGGCTGCTGTTTATGCCTGTAAAGCCGTCAATATCGCAGATCACGCAGGCGGGCGCGCAGGTAGAGGTCATGGCCGGATTGACGCCGCAGGGAAGCGGCTGAGCATTCAATGAAAATGCAGCAATGCTGAAAAGCAAGACAAATGGGAGCAAGCGTAACGTAATCTTCATACGGGTTAGTTTATTAATTCCCAAACATAAGCGGTTTATCGAATATTATCGCTTGTGTTTTGGTCTAATGGCAGACCATACGAAGATAGGTTAGAGCTATAGCCCAAAGGTTGCAGGTGCTATTCAAGCTTTTTCTTCCCAAACCATCGCCAGATGCACCAGCGTCTCGACAGCTTTTTGCATGTCTTGCACCGATACCCATTCCTGTTTGGAGTGGAAGGCGTGTTCGCCGGCAAAGATATTTGGAGAGGGCAAACCCATAAAGGAAAGCCTGGAGCCGTCGGTACCCCCGCGGATGCTCGAAAGGTGGGGCTGCAACCCCGCGCGTTTGATAGCCTCTACGGCGTATGTAACGATTTGCGGGTGCTGGTCGAGCACCTCTTTCATATTGCGGTATTGCTCAGTGAGTTTCCACTCGTAGGTAGAACGCGGGTAATTGGCCATCACGTCTTTTACGATTTGCTCAAGTTCGGCTTCATGGGCCTGGAGGCCGGCTACCGCAAAATCGCGGATAATGAAGCGCAGAGTGGCCTGTTCAGCGTTGCCGTTGATCATTACGGGGTGTACAAAGCCTTCGCGGCCCTCGGTGGTTTCGGGGCTGAGGCGGTTTTTGGGCAGCCGGGCCAGGATGTCGCCGGCAATTTTGATGGCGTTTTCCATTTTGCCTTTGGCAAAACCCGGGTGGGCGCTCACGCCGGTAATGGTGATCACCACGGCATCGGCGCTGAAGGTCTCGTCTTCGAGCGACCCTAAACGCTCGCCGTCAACCGTATAGCAGAAGTCGGCGCCCAGTTTTTTCAGGTCTACTTTGTCAACGCCCCGGCCTATTTCTTCGTCGGGTGTAAAGAGTATTTTGATAGTTCCGTGTTTAATGCCCGGATTTTCCATAAAAAACTGGACCGTGTTCATAATAGCGGCCAGTCCGGCTTTGTTGTCGGCGCCGAGTAAGGTGGCGCCGCTGGCAGTGACGATGTCGTTGCCCATCTGTTCGGCCAGGTCGGGATGGTCGGACAGGCGGATTACCACGTTGGGATCGTCGGGCAACACGATGTCGGCGCCGTCGTAATTGCGGTGCACAATGGGTTTTACACCCGTGCCGCTACTATCGGGCGAGGTGTCCATGTGCGAGCAATAACAAATCACGGGTACCTTTTTGTCCGTATTGGCGGGGATGGTGCCGTATATATAGCAAAATTCATCTAATTCGGCATCGGCCACACCAAGGGATCTGAGTTCCTCTACCAATACCCGCCCAAGGTCTTTTTGCTTTTCAGTAGAAGGGTATGTCTTCGATTCCGGGTCCGATTGGGTGTCGATGACCACGTAACGCAAAAAGCGCTCGAGAACGGTGTGTTTTATGGGTAGGGACATGGTTGTTGTAGGTTGTGGGTTATGGGTTGTAGGTTGTAGGTTGTAGGTTGTAGGTTGTAGGTTGTAAGTGAACAAAAACCTACAACTTACAACCTACAACTTACAACGGATTATGCTAAGACCTTCTTCACCAAATCAGCGGCTTCCTGGAGGGCGATAGCGGAATACACTTCGAGTCCTGAATCGTCGATGATCTTTTTGGCCAGATCGGCGTTGGTGCCTTGCAGGCGTACAATAATGGGCACGTGAATATTGCCGATATTGTTGTAGGCATCCACTACGCCTTGCGCTACGCGGTCGCAGCGCACGATACCCCCGAAGATATTGATCAGGATAGCCTTCACGCGGTCGTCGCGAAGAATAATGCGGAATGCATTTTCCACGCGTTTGGCATCGGCGGTGCCGCCCACATCGAGGAAGTTGGCGGGTTCGCCGCCCGAGAGTTTGATAATATCCATAGTGGCCATGGCCAGACCGGCGCCGTTGACCATACATCCCACGTTGCCGCTGAGTTGCACGTAGTTGAGGCCGTAAGATTTGGCTTCTACCTCGGTAGGGTCTTCTTCATCGGTATCGCGCTGGTCGGCTAACTCGGGGTGGCGGTACAGGGCATTGTCGTCGAGCACTACCTTGCTATCGACGGCGATAATGCGGCCGTCGCCGGTTTTCAGGCAGGGGTTGATCTCAAAAAGAGAGGCATCGGCGCCTACAAAAGCATTGTAAAGCGAAGTAATAAACTTCACCATTTCTTTGATGGCCGGCCCTTCCAATCCCAGATTGAAGGCCACCTTGCGCGCCTGAAAGGCTTGTAGCCCAAGTGTGGGATCGATATATTCTTTGTGTAAGAGGTGGGGCGTATGTTCGGCTACTTCCTCGATATCCATGCCGCCTTCAGTAGAATACACGATCACATTGCACTTGCGCTGGCGGTCCATCAGGATCGACACATAAAATTCTTTGCATGCTTTGAAATCGGGGGCGTAGGCATCTTCAGCAATCAGCACTTTGCGCACCAGCTTGCCGGGGCCGTCGAGTCCGCCGGGTGTCTGCGGGGTTTTGAGCATCATGCCCAGGATATTGCCGGCATGCGTTTTTACCTCTTCGAGGTTTTTGGCGAGTTTGATGCCGCCGCCTTTTCCGCGCCCGCCGGCGTGGATCTGCGCTTTGACAATAGCAACGTCGGAGCCGGTGCGCCCGCGCATCTGCTCGTATGCCGCTATCGCCTCATCTACCGATTGCGCTAGTATGCCTTCCTGGATAGCTACGCCGTAGCTTTTCAACAGTGCTTTTCCCTGGTATTCGTGAAGATTCATGGTATGGAATCAGGATTGTTTAAAAATCGCCCCAAAAGTAAGGTTTTGTAGCCAATATCCAAAATTGTTGTGAACAGTGAACTGTGAACAGAACAAGGGGCAGTTCACAGTTCACTATTTCATTTTGTAAATTGATGGCAACGTTTTACCTTGTCACCATGTCACCTTGTTACCTTGTTACCTTGTCACTTACAATGGACAGCATCATTCATTATTCAATACCCGGGTTTATCCTCTTGTTGTTAGCCGAAGCGGCGCTGGCCTGGCATCGGCGCGCAGATTGGTACGAAGTCAAAGACACCTTTAGCAGTCTGGCCATGGGCATCGGCAACGTACTGATCGGATTGGTTACCAAAAGCATGGTATTCGGATCGATGGTCTTCGTGTATCAATACCGGCTTTGGGAATGGGGATTTGTGTGGTGGGCCTGGGTAGTGGCCTTTTTTGCAGAAGACTTTACGTATTACTGGTATCACCGCATTAGCCATAGCAGCCGTTATTTCTGGGCCTCGCACGTCATTCACCATTCGTCGAAGCATTATAACCTGGGCACTGCCCTTCGCCAGACCTGGACCGGCGAGCTGAGCGGCGGCTTTGTATTTTGGTTGTGGTTGCCTCTGGTTGGTTTTCACCCGGCCATGATATTTACACTTAAAGCAATCAGTCTGTTGTACCAATTCTGG
>JAEUUQ010000390.1 GCA_016787505.1 Saprospiraceae bacterium
GGTGCTCATCACTACCAAGCGAGGCAAAGCAGGCCCGCCGGTGTTTAGCTTCGAAGCCTACGGCGGCGTGCAGGAACCCGTGAGATTACCTCAACTGCTCAATGCCGAAGAATACCTTACCATCCGCAACGAAGCCATCACAAACGCCAACCTGCTGCGCAGCCCCGTCAACCAGTTGCCTACCTACGATCGGGCCATCTTAGATACCCTGCCCGACAATGACTGGCTCGATATCATGTTCAGCCCCGCTTCCGTGCAGCGTTATTCGCTGTCGGCCAGGGGCGGCGCCGAATCGAGCAGCTTTTATATCTCCGGCGAATACCTTTCGCAAGACGGTATTTTCAAAGGACAGTCGTTCGACAAATACCAGGTGCGGTTTAACGGAGAAATCGGCAGGGATCGCTTTCGAGTGGGAAGTAATATGGTGTTCTCTCATACCGACCGCAGAGTAATCAACGGCTCCGGCGACGGCTTCGGCCAGGGCAACGAACTCAGCGGGGTGCGCTACACGCTTATCGCCTCGCCGGTATTCCCTTCGCAATACCCCGACGGCAGGTATATCAACGTCAGCTCCGAATTGGGCGATCCGGTATTGTTTGGCGACGGCAACGCCAACCCGCTCGTTTTTGTGGAAAACACCGACTGGACCATCAAGCGATACCGGCTTTTTGGCAACGTCTTTGCCGAGTGGGAGATTTTAAAAGACCTGAAATTCCGCACTACCCTGGGCGGCGACTTTCTTTTTGATCGCGAAAAGTTGTTTAAAAAACGCCTCTCCGCCGCCGTCTACGACCCCACCTCGCTCAACGAAGGCCGGGTATTCAACCAGACCCTGGTGTGGAACAATACGGTCGATTTTCAACGCACCTTTGGCGGCCACCGCATTACCGCACTGGCGGGCATGGAAGCCATCCAGAACCACACCGATTACCTCGGCGCCTCGGCCAACAATTTCCGGCGCACCGACCTGCTATTTCGCTATATCGACGCCAGCATCCCCGAAGAACTCGGCAACGTAAACGCCTCCGGCATCGCCACAGAGTGGGCCCTGTTGTCCTGGTTCGGACAAGTAGGTTATTCCTACAAAAACCGCTATGTCTTCAGCGCTGCCGTGCGGCGCGACGGCTCTTCCCGTTTTGGCAAAAACAACCGCTGGGGTACTTTCCCCTCCGTTTCATTAGCGTGGAATATTTCAAACGAACCCTTCTTCCAGGATGTCGACCTCGTCTCCGCCCTCAAAATCAGGGGTAGCTGGGGGCAGTTGGGCAACCAGGAAATCGGGATTTACCCCTACAGTTCGCTCGTGAGTACGGGCGATTTTGTATACGTATTCGGCGAGCAGATCGCCACCGGCGCCAGTATTGTCGAAACCGGCAACAGCAATGTGAAATGGGAAACGAGCAATCAGTTTAATGTGGGACTGGACCTCGGCTTGTGGCAAGACCGGCTCTCTTTGACCGCCGATTGGTTTCGCAAGCGCACCGAAGATATCCTGGTGCGCGTACCGGTGCCGCAGGCCGGCGGCGCTACGCGGCCTCCCTTTGTGAATGCCGCCACCGTGGAAAATAAAGGCATCGAGCTGGGCTTGACCTACCGGAACAAGGTGGGCGCCTTCAGTTATAATGTAGGCGCCAATTTTGCCGCGGTGCGCAACGAGGTTCTGTCTATCGCCGGCAGCGAGCCGATCCTCGGCGGCTTCGGCTTGTCGGACGGGCCCATCACCAAAACAGAACCCGGCCAACCGGTAGGGTCGTTTTTCTTATGGGAAATGGAGGGCCTTTTCCAATCGCAGGAAGAAATTGACGCCAGCCCCTTCCAAACCCAGTTTACCCGGCCCGGCGACGTCAAATTCAAAGACCTCAACGGCGACAACAAAATCGACGACAAAGACCGGCGGCATGTGGGCAGCCCCTTCCCCGATTTTACCTATGGCATCTCGGCGGGATTCAACTGGGGTAAACTCGATTTCTCTATGTTACTCCAGGGCATACAGGGCAACGATGTGTATTTC
>JAEUUQ010000535.1 GCA_016787505.1 Saprospiraceae bacterium
CTTGCCTGCAGGGGTTTACTTCGTTTCGTTGCAATCGCCCCAGCAACAGAGGTGGGTGAAAATCATACTGGATTGATTTGTTGATCAGCGCATCAGCACATCAATTTATCGGCATAATCTTAAGCTGCGGGTGTTGACTGAGGTGTCGCAGAATAATCCGGGTGATTTCGGGGTTGCCCTGATAGCGGCGCAGGCAATCGTGCAAAGCTTCTTGATTGCCTTGCCAGTCATCTTTATCGATATAACCGAAACCGCAAAAATTCCCGTTTTCAATTAAGAAAACAGCCCATTCCTGTCGGGTGCGGCCCTGGTCGAGGATGAAAAAATCCTGGTCGAAAGCGTAATACAGCGCTTGTTGGGCCTCTTCCGCCCGGGCATTGTAATCCTCCGTGGGTTCTATGCCCACACAAGCGCCTTTGCATTGCTTGAGGTGAAAATTAAAGCAGGGTCCTTTGCCGGCCTGTATGGAGGTAAAGCAGGCGCAAAGCTCGTGGGCCTGAAGTACGTGTTGCAGTCGCCCGCGGGCATGGCTTATCTTGGGATACTCCGACAACACCCTTAGATTATTGCGCTCCCGGGCGGTAGTCACTTCTGCGATGTCGAAGCACAAATAGCCTTCGGGGTTGAAAAAGCTATGAATGACATACGGGAATTGCTTTTGCCTTTGTGCGCGGTTGACCGAGGGGCTTAGGCGTTTTATTTCGTATGATTCGAGCAGTAGTGCGGCTAATTCACTGCCTGTGAGCTCGAAAGAAATATCGTCGACAAGCTGTTGAAGCTTGGCTGCTTTGGCAGACTGGTCGGCAAAGTGCTCGGCTACGCGTTTCCGGATATTAATGCTTTTTCCTACGTAAACAACCTCCCCTTTTTCGTTGTGAAAATAGTACACTCCGCAAGCTTCGGGCAGGTTGTTGATGCTGTCCATGCTCAGATTGCCCGGCAGCCTTGATTCTTTGATGCCCAAATTGACCAGGTGGTGTACGTGCTCACGATTGACCCCTTGAGACAATATGCGCTCAAAAAGCACGGTAGTAGCCAGGGCGTCGGCCATAGCGCGGTGGCGTTGGTCTACTTGAATGTTAAAATGGGTAATGAGATTGCCCAGGCTATACGACCGGAGCCCCGGAAAAGCCTGCCTGCTCAACCGTACGGTGCATAGTTGTTTTCGGCTGTACGAAAACCCCAATCGGGCGAATTCTTCGCGGATGAAATTGTAATCAAAACGCACATTGTGCGCTACAAATACAGCGCCTTCGGTTAGTTTTACGATATCGCGGGCTACTTCATAGAATTTGGGCGCATGCCGTACCATCTCCTGCGTGATGCCGGTCAGTTCGGTGATGCCATAGGGAATATAGCATTCGGGATTCAGCAGCGTCTCGTAGGTGTCGACCACTTTGGCGCCGTCGTGCAGCACGATGGCGATCTCCGTGATCTTATCCCGGTGCGCCTGCCCACCTGTTGTTTCAATATCTACGATAGCATATAGCAAATCGCGCATGTTTGACGTATCTTTCGATTCGGCTATTCCCGAAAGGGCTTGATTATTTAATAAACATTATCATGGCAAATATAAAAAATTTTGTTTTAGTATGCCTGCTTTTGCAAATGGCTTGTACAACAAAAACGACCAAAGAAATCGGCACCAAAACCGAACCGCAGCCAGTATTGACCGATACGCTGATTGCAGAACAGTTGCCTGATACGGTTGCCATACCTGCGCCTCCCAAACCGGAAGGCATCGCAGTGGGCGCAGCCAGGGTGGGGGAGTACCTGCCCCTGCTGGCCGGACAGGGCGTTGCGCTGGTGGTCAACCAGACTTCCACGATCGGCGAAGTGCACCTGGCCGATACCCTGCAATCGCTGGGCATAGCGGTGCGCGTGATTTTTGCCCCCGAACACGGCTTTCGCGGTCAGGCAGACGCCGGCGAGAAAATCACCGACGGCCGCGACCCCAAAACGGGTATTCCCATTATTTCCCTTTATGGTAAAAAGAAAAAACCGACGGCTGAAGACCTCAAAGACGTGAGTTGGGTGATTTTTGATATTCAGGATGTGGGCGCCCGCTTTTATACGTATATCCTTACGATGCATTACGTGATGGAGGCCTGCGCCGAAACCGGCATTCGCCTAATGGTACTTGACCGCCCAAATCCCAACGGTAATTATATGGACGGCCCCGTTTTAAAACCCGGCTTCCAGTCTTTTGTGGGCATTCACCCTGTGCCAATCGTACACGGCATGACGATAGGAGAATACGCCGGTATGATCAACGGCGAACGCTGGCTCAAGGACAGCCTCCAATGCCGGCTCACGGTCATTCCAGTCAATAATTATCACCACGGGCGGATTTACGATTTACCCATCAAGCCGTCGCCTAATTTGCCTAATGACCGGTCGATTTATTTGTATCCCTCGCTTTGTTTGTTTGAGGGCACGGTAGTCAGTGTAGGAAGAGGCACCGACAAGCAATTCCAGGTATACGGCCATCCCGATTCTCCCCTCGGCAATTATTATTTCACACCAGAGCCCAAACCGGGCGCTACCCAGCCGCCGTTACAGGGCCTGCGATGCCGCGGCTTTGACCTGAGCAATTTGCCGGCCGATTCGCTATTTCACGCCGCACAAATTAATCTGGGCTACCTGATCGATTTTTACCAGGCTTTCCCCGATAAGTCCGGCTTTTTTCTAAAAAACAATTTTATTGATAAGCTCGCGGGCAGCGATGAATTGCGGAAGCAGATTATAGAAGGAAAAACAGAAGCAGAAATCCGGGCAGGCTGGGAAGCCGATTTATCTCAATTCAAAAAAACAAGAGCAAAATATCTGCTTTATCCGGATGGCAATGATTGGTGAGAAATGACGAATGAAGAATTACGAATTACGAATGATTTTCTAATTATCAATTTTTTTAATAATTATGAATATTCGTAATTCGTAATTCCCCATTCGTAATTATTTAATGCTGCACCGCCATTTTCAGCGTCTTGATACCGGCGTCAGTGCGGACGCGGACCATATAGTTGCCGTTGGCGAGGTCTTTTGCATTCAGTTGGATGCGCTCCGACTTAATATTGTCGAAGTTTTGTTGCTGCACTATTCTGCCTGTTACGTCAAACACGCTAACCTGTACCGTTGAAGAGGGCGTTTCGAGGTTGAACTCGAGCGTAGCCAGCTCGTTTACGGGGTTGGGGAAGAGTGCAACTGCGCCATCGGGCAGGATAATATCAGTGGTGCCTACCGGAGCAGAAGAGATGCTCAGACGAGACACCGGAACGATGTCGAGGCCAAATCCCAGCAAGTCGAGCGTACCGGTGTTGCTCACGTCGAGTACGCCGGCATAACGCGGCTTGTCTAATGAATCCGTATAGAAATTCATAGCTGCATAGTCGAGGTTGTCGGCAGCCTGCAGGAAGCAGCTCTGATCGTCATCAGTGGCATATTCGATGGCTGCAATATAATATGTATTGTCTTCGAGGGCAATTTCAGCGCCGTCGAGGTCAACGGGGATCGTAATCAGGTCGGTACCTTCGTCGCCTTCAAAGAAATAAGAGTTAAAGGCAAGCACGGTGTAGTCGCCCGGCTCGATATAACGGCCGTCGGTTACGCCGTTCCAGCTATAGAGGTAAGTCGTAACGCTTTTACCAACCAGTTCGTCGGCATTAACCACGCCAAAAGTAATATAGCGGGCATACAGGTCGGTGCCTTCGGGTACGAAATAAGCGTTGCCGTAAGTAAAGCTCTCGTCGGCGGCGGGAGCTACGCTGCGCGTGGCGCCCAGGTCTTTGGAGAACAGAGAGTCGCTAACCGCAAAAGTAAACTCGCGCTCATTATTGCTCAGGTCCGTATCCGGATTGTCAATGGCCAGCGAGTAGGTAGCTGTGTACACATCGGGTACGGCGGGTACGTCAAACTCAAGGGGGAAGAATACGTTTTCTGCCAGTGAGTCGGATGCGACAGGGCCGTATTCCAGATCTTCCTGATAAACCACATCGCCGTTGGAATTGACAACCGTCATCGTTAGCGTGGGGCTATCCTGCGTTTCGCTGCCGATGTTCTGAATGTCGGCGATAAAACCGATAGATTCTACTTGCGTATAAGGCGTTACTGCGTTGGGAGCGATTGCATAGAAGGCGTTTACGCGCATGTCGTTGGCCGGACGCGGGTCGGCGTCGGTAAGGCGCACGTCATCAATCTGCCAGTTATAGGCACAGCCGATGGGGCTGCCGCCGTTGAGGGTTTCGTTAGAAGAAAGGAACTGGAAGGCGATATAAATATTGGACTCGCCTGCTGCGTAATCCGTAATGTCGATTTCGATCGTCTGCGGGTTGATGTTCTGGTCGCCTTCGATCACGCCGCCAAACTGGTTGGCCGTGATGTCGGGAAATACTTCGATAGCCACCCAGCTGGCAGTGTCGTTCAGGTTGGTACCTACGCGAACCTGCGGTCGGTCGCTATACGTGCGATAAAAAGTTTCGAAAAGCAGCCATACTTTCTCTTTTTGAGAGCAGTCAATTACGGGTGAGATCAACCACGAATCCTGGTTGGCGCCCAGGTTGCAGTTGAGGTCGGAATCGAAGATCATCCAGCCGTTGGCGGCAGTAGTGGATGCAAGCGGGTTAGTAGCAAAGGAACCGGTAGGACCTTCGGTGGTATAGAACCAAACCGAGGTGGGCTGGCCGTTGCCTTCTACTTCTACGGTCGTCCAGTCACTGGGAAAACCGCCGGCAAAATCTTCGGTAAAAAAATCGCCCTGCGCAAATGCGGTAGCACTGCCGAAACACAGCAGGAGTATGGCAATGGCGAATTTGTTGGATAGTGTACGTAGATTCATGTTAAAAGTGATTTAAATTAAAAGAAACAACAGCAGGTGAATGGTCTGATGTTTGAAAAATTAAAGAAGCGCAAAAGTAGTAATTTTTCAACAACAAGATAGCCTTGCAAAGATAGGGGCTTTCTTGTTGGCAGGTTGGGATTAATATACATAAGGTCGCTTATTTTGCAAAATATATCAATAGCTGGAACCCGACCTGACCAGCTCAAATTCTCGCAGAAGTTGTTCTTTGTCAACTGGCGCCACACCTACGTGCTCGCAAACCTGCCCCCCGGCCAGGTTGGCCAATAATGCCGTGTCTTCGATGGGCAGCGACAAGGCGATAGCCAGTGATGCTACGCTGATCACGGTGTCGCCGGCGCCGCAAACATCGGCAATATCACGCGGATGGGTAGGCGCCAACAAGTACCGGCCCTCGTTTTCTATGAATAAGCCTTTGTCCGACAAAGTGATAAGCGTATATCGGTTATCGAGTTTTTCTCTAATATAATGGGCAGCCCGCTGCAGACTACCCGCTTCGGCGCCTACGGAAAAAGATACTTGTTGCTGGATTTCTTTCAGGTTGGGTTTAAATAAGGTGGCCTGGCGGTAGGCCCAGAAGTTTTTGTTTTTAGGGTCTACGGTGGTGGGGATACCCCTGCGTACGGCTTCGTCCATCACGGACTGAATGACGGGGGTGGTCAATACGCCTTTGTTGTAGTCCTGAAAAATGATAACGTGAATTTCGGTACTATCCAGTAATTTATTTATCGCCTCAATCAGCAGTTCGGTTTCTTGCTCGCTGAGGTCGTGGGTATCTTCTTCGTCGAGGCGCAACAAGTGTTGGTGCTGGGCTATAATGCGGGTTTTTACCGTAGTGGTTCGCGTATCCGATTTTAAGATGCCCTCAGCCGGTAAGCCATAGCCGGCCATTAGCGCCAACAGCGCTGCGCCGTTTGTGTCGCTGCCGGCTACGCTGCACAGGTAGGGCGTGGCGCCCATGGCTTTGATATTGAGCGCTACGTTGGCAGCGCCGCCCACGCGGTCTTCGATTTGCTGTAATTGTACCACGGGCACCGGCGCCTCGGGTGAAATGCGGCTGACCGCTCCGTGGACATAGCGGTCTATCATGATGTCTCCCACGATCAATACCCGCAATTGCTCAAAAGCGCGGAAGATGGCGCCTGTCTCGGTTTTTTCAGTCACTTTATGTAACAGTTTAGCGATAGGGTTTAGTGCATGCGCAGTTTAGCGATAGGGTTTAGTGCATGCGCAGTTTAGCTAAACCCTAACGCTAAACCCAATCGCTAAACCCTCCTAAACAGTTACCACTTTAAAAAAATATCAGAAGTGGACGTATTAATCCGTTTTGCATCCGCTTTTTCTGCGCACGCGGCCCCGGCTGCCCACCAGCCCGTTGTCCATGAAATTATAGGAGATACTGATCCCCCCGATAAAATACAGGTCGGCGCCTCTGTTGTCGCCGCGCGGCGTTCCGGTAGGCACATTAACAGGGGGCGTACCCAGGAATTCACCCGTGCGGTTGCTCAATTCGGCGGCCAGGGGGCCGTTGCCGGCCAGCAATTCGTCGTAGGCCATGTACGTGGTGCTCACGTCGTCGAGGTAATCGGTGAAAGCCCTGCGCCCGCCCAACTCCAGGCCGACATTCCAGGTGTCGTTGAGGGCGTATTTGACGCCGATGCCCAGCGGAATGGAAAAATCAAACAACTTATACCGCGGAAATCTGCCGGCTAAACCCTGTCCTTCGGTGCCAACCGGCGCCAACAATACTTTCTGTCCCAGGTATCGCGTAGATGGATTGAAGTGCATCACCGCAAAACCGCCGAACAGGTAGGCCGACAGGGGTTGCTCCAGATTATAAGGCTGAAAACCGGGCAGGTTGAATTCTCCCGTCAAGGCTAATTCGTAAATAGGCGTCTCAAAACTCAGGTTTCGCTGTCGAATGGCCTGGTCAGAGGCATTGGCGTCTTTTCCCGATAATTTGCCGTAAGACAAACCCAACTTGACAGAAGCAAAGTTGTGGATGTTGTACCGCCCAAATACACCGGCGGCAAAATGAGTCTCGCCGATATATACTTTTGACGAGTTGGCGCTCAAATCTCCCATGTAGTTGGATACCCCGGCCAGGATACCGGCTTCAAAGTATTGCCCCCGCAGCGCGGTGCTTGTCAGGAACAAGACTAACCATATGCATTTTTTCATGTG
>JAEUUQ010000404.1 GCA_016787505.1 Saprospiraceae bacterium
CGTACTGTCGCTGAACGAAGCCATCATCGTCAAGCCGCTGGTGTCGGAAGCGCCGCTCATGCGGGAGGGAAAAATTACTACGGCCGCCCCGGAGAAAATACTCGTAGACATTGTGGCAGAGCCGGATATATTCGTGGGCCAGCAAGGAGAATTGGAACACATCTTCGAGAATATGTTTTCTCAAATCCTCATTCACCAAAACCGGCTGCTGCGGTATGCACGACGGCGGAAGCGGGAGGAGGAGGTGTTGAAGCTGATTCCTGCAAACCTCCGCTTGCCAAACCTAAACCCCGAGGACGAATGATACTACTCGACTCCCTATCCGCCGAATGGCTCAAATCCGTTTCCTCCAAATTGGGGAAAGTGGATTCCTCGTTGCTGGAAAAGGCAGTCCGGGCGCTATTCCTGGCGGAACAGCTTAAGGTCAATGACCTGACCTTCGTTTTCAAAGGCGGCACCTCCCTGCTCCTTCATCTTGAAAAACCACTGCGTTTTTCCATAGATGTGGACATCATCACGTCCGACGATAAGACGAGGCTGTTAAAAGCGATGGATGCTGTGATTGAAACGGGCGCTTTCACCCACTGGGAACCGGACGAGCGGACGCTCCGAAAAGACCACCTGCCCGTTGACCACTACAAGTTTTTCTACAAAAGCCAGTTTCCGTCGCCAACTGCAGAGAACTATGTGCTGCTGGACGTGCTTTACCAAAACCCGCTCCCTATTTGGGTACAGCCAAAAGCCATGCAACACCCCTGGCTCAAAACGGATGGAGAACCCGTCCAATTGACCCTCTCTACCATCGGCGGCTTGATGGGCGACAAACTAACCGCCTTTGCCCCGACCACCACCGGCATCCTGTACACCAAAGATCGCCCGGTGGAAATCATCAAGCAGCTTTTCGACATCGGCTGTCTATATAACTTGGTGAATGACCTGACTGAAGCACAAACTGCTTTCCAGACCATTGCCGCTGAAGAATTGAAATACAGAGGACTAGCCATCACAGATATGGAAGTGCTGGACGATGCTTTCTCCGCTGCCCTCACCATTTGCGACCGCAACCTGAATGACTCGAACTTCCAGCATCTGGCAAGGGGCATTCATAACATCAAGCCGCATATTTTCTACCGCTTTGTCATCGAGGATGCTATAATCAGTGCTGCCAAGGTGATGCTCCTAAGTACGCTGCTCCGGCAGGATTTCAGGGAAGCTCCGCACAAGTTCGGCGCAGCCAAAGACGTGATTGACTGGTTGATTCCAACCACTGATTACAACCGTTTCAACAAACTCAAAAGGACCAATCCAGAAGCTTTTTTTTACATTTACAAAACTTGCGAACACTTAAACCAACCGATAGCATGACCTGGAAAATTGACATTGACATAGAAGAAAAGATTTCTTCCGATGACAATTAACATATGGCATAAAGAATTGAAACCGACATCATGGAATCATCAGCTGATCTGATTACTAAATACTTCCCTAACCTCGATGTGCAGCAACGCCAATGCTTCGAGCAATTGGGCCCTTTGTACCGGGAGTGGAACGACAAAATCAACGTCGTTTCGCGCAAAGATATCGAACAGCTCTACGAACACCACGTATTGCATTCGCTGGGCATTGCCAAAGTGTTGCAATTCAAACCCGGCGCGCAGATACTAGATTTGGGCACCGGTGGCGGGTTTCCGGGCATACCGCTGGCCATAATGTTTCCCGAAACCCGGTTTTTGCTCATCGACGGCACGCGCAAGAAGATCACGGTGGTGCAGGAAGTGGCCCAGGCCCTGGGCTTGCAAAACGTAACGGCCCAGCACCAGCGGGCAGAAGAATTAAAAGGTAAATTTGATTTTGTGCTGAGCCGCGGGGTAGCGCCACTGGATCAGCTCGTTGCCTGGAGTTTTCGGCTCATATCGGATAAGCAGCGCCACGCCCTGCCCAACGGCCTGCTTGCATTTAAGGGCGGCAATTTGCGGGCGGAGATCAAAGCAATACCACGGGGCACATACAGTGAGTTATTTGCGATAAGCGACTATTTTGACGAGCCTTTTTTTTATGAAAAATATATCGTCTACGTACAGGCATAAATCATGATCATCGCCATCGACATAGGCAACAGCAACGTAGTGATCGGCGTACACGACGGCGAATTCTGGCGCCACACCTGGCGCCTGCCCACGCTGGTAGAGGAAACCATGCTATTCTACGAAATGCGCCTGGCCGACCACCTGCTCGAAGCGGGAATCAGACCCGACATGGTCAAACAGGTGGTGCTGAGTAGCGTAGTGCCGCCGCTGACGGGCTTTTTTGTGGAATTATCCCAAATTTTATTTCACCGAAAGGCCTTAATCGTAGGGCCCGACGTGTATCCTGAGCTGAGTCTGCGCATCGACCGCCCCCATGAAATCGGCGCCGACCTGGTGGCCAACGCCGCCGCCGCCCACCACCGATTCCAACAAGATTGTATTATCGTCGATTTCGGCACGGCGCTCACTTTTACGGTGGTAACCGGCGAAGGCTATATCCTCGGCGTGGCTATCGCTCCCGGTTTGCGCACAGCGGTGAGTTCGCTTTTTCAAAAAACCGCCCAACTGCCCGAAGTACCCCTCGAATTGCCCAAATCGGCTGTAGGAAAAAATACAACCCACGCCATCCAAAGCGGCATTTTGCTGGGTTATGTAGGGCTGGTGCGCCACCTGCTCGCCGAAATCCGCGTTGAACTCGGCGAACACTACATCGCCATCGCTACCGGCGGCCTGTCGTCAATACTCCACTCACTTCGCCACGATTTTTATGCTATTGAACCCCACCTTACGCTGGATGGGTTAAGGGTGATCGGGGAAGCGACAGCCGAAAGGTAGCTGTTGGGACGCCTCCTCCATACAACCCTCGAGGCCATTCCTGCCTCTTTCTCTGAAAACGCATAATTATTTGCGCTGAATCATAAAAAACGGTAACTTTGCGCACTTATGAAAATGAGGCATCTTTTAATTGTATTGAGTTTGGGGGCAATCGGGTGGGCTACGTCCTGCAAAAGCGAGTTTGAACGCATCAGGGCTAGCGGCGATCCGACAGCCATGTACGTCAAAGCCACCGATTATTACGACAAGGGCGAATACCAAAAAGCGCAGGCGCTCTACGAATTGGTGATAAGCAGTTATCGCGGGCGCAAAGAAGCAGAGGACATCTCGTACCGCTACGCTTACACCTATTACCACCTGGGCCAGTATATCCTGGCGGCTTATTATTTTAAGAATTTTGTGCAAACATTTGGCGCCAGC
Source organism: Saprospiraceae bacterium (assembly GCA_016787505.1). GTDB lineage: Bacteria > Bacteroidota > Bacteroidia > Chitinophagales > Saprospiraceae > JABWBR01. The sequence continues at coordinate 3,282 of JAEUUQ010000404.1, forward strand.
ACCAAACGCGAAGAAGCGGATTATATGGCGGCCTTTTCCAACTACCAACTATCGCCGACTTTTCGCCTCGACCAGTCGTACACGGTTAGCGCTATAGAAGGTTTTCAAGTGTTTGTAAGCACTTATCCGCAAAGTGAAAAAGTGGCCGATTGCAATCGACTCATCGACGAAATGCGCAAAAAGCTGGAGCGCAAAGCATACGAAGAGGCCAATTTGTACTTTGACCTGCGGAATTACCAGTCGGCTATCCAAACCTATGAAAACCTGCTGAAAGACTACCCCGAAACCGACAATGCAGAACGGGTACGCTATATGATTGCCCGCTCGGCTTATCTGCTGGCTGTAAATAGTTTTGTAGAAAAACAGGAATCACGCTTCAGAGAAGCGGTCAACTATTCTACCGAATTCCTGGAGCGCTACCCCAAAAGCGAATTCAAAAATGAAGTTTCGTCGTTTTACGATAATTCCAGAAAAAAATTAAATCAATTGACGAATGTCGGATAT
>JAEUUQ010000407.1 GCA_016787505.1 Saprospiraceae bacterium
GAATACAGGTGCGATACCATCCGATCACGTAACTCAGCGTCCGGGATCAACTCCGCCAGTGTGTCTTTTTTCTTTTTCCTTGCCATTCTTTTTTGTTTACCGCGTTAAGATAATCAGACACACTTTAATGAACACTCTCAATCAATAATAATAAAATCAGCACATCAGCAAATCAGCACATTAGCACATTAGCTCATTAGCAAATCAGCAAATCAGCACATTAGCACATTAGCAAATCAGCACATCAGCACATCAGCACATCAGCACATCAGCACATCAGCACATCAGCACATCAGCACATTAGCACATCAGCACATCAGCACATCAGCACATCAGCACATCAGCACATCAGCACATCAGCACATCAGCAAATCAGCACATCAGCAAATCAGCACATTGGCAAAGAATACAACACCATCCCCTTCATCCCCGGCTCGGCTTCGTCTACGCCTTGGGGGTCTTCTGTAAAACCGTTTTTGATTAATAATTGGAGGGATTTGCTGTTGTTTTTATGCGTAAATGCCTGCAATTTTTTTAATTTTATTTTTTTAAATCCATAATCAATAATCTCCAGCAGGGCTTCCTGCATGATGCCTTTTCCCTGATAATCGGGGTGCAATTCGTAGCCGATATCGGCTGTGGAAGTTTTTTTGGAGATGTTCCAAATGCAGATAGTGCCGATTAATTGGTCGCTATTCTGATAGGTGATAGCCCAAAATATCCAGCTGTTGTTGGCCACGCCCTGGTTGAGCGATTGAATGATCTGCCGCGCTTCTTCGAGGGATTGGATTTTGGGCCTGTCGAGGTATTCATTGACTTTTTCGTGGGAACGCAACGCCGATAACCCCTGGGCATCTTCTAAGCCAAGCTGCCGCAACCGCAAGCGCGCAGTGCTAATCTCAGGAAATGGCTTGAAGTCTAATTGCAACATGTTTCCCAGTCTTTTTAAGATGGTGAGCATTGGCATATTCAAAAATCGGATTTTTTTTTGTTTTTTGTTTGCGTAAGCATAGTTTTTTACCACAGAGTTAAACGGAGTAAAACGGAGTGACACAGAGTGAGGTTATTGGCAGTTGGTACTCACGGGAAAGGGAGCCAATAGTCCAATAGTCTAATAGTCCAAAAGTCTGATCACCCCCTCTCCCCCTCCCTCACTCCCCCCCTCACTCCGGAGCCGCTCCCCGCTTGATCACGTATTCGCTTTGCAACAAATACGCGCCGCTGGTCACTACTACGTCGCCGGGCTGGAGGCCGGCGCTGATGGCTACGCGGTCGGCGGTTTCGAGACCGGTTTCGACGGCAATGCTGCGAAAGGTGTTGTCGCCTTCGTATAGCCATACCTGGGCGCCCCCGCCGCTGCGCAGCACGGCAGAAAGGGGCAGGGTGAGGGCCTGCTGTGATTGCCCCGGCACTACGATGGTAGCCGGCAATCCCGGCCGCAATTGCATGCCCGGATTGGGGATGGCTACCCGCACGAGGTTGAGGCGACTACCCGCGCTAAGCTCGGGGTTGACGAAGTCGACGCGGCCGCGAAGGGATAATTCGGGGAAGTCGGGCAGGCGCGCGGCCACGGATTGGCCCGGCCGCAGGCTGCCGAGCTGACTAACGTGCACCTGGGCTTCTACCCATAAGCCGGATAGGTCGGCCAGGCGTATGACGGGCGAGCCGTCCATGACGTAGGCGCCTTCTTCCTGGCTCACTTCGAGTACGTAGCCGTTGTCAGGGCTGAAGAAGGAGCTGTGCTCCCCTACCCTGCCGCTTTTCGCCAATTCGTCGAGCTGCTTGTCGCTGAGGCCCCACAGCAGCAGTTTTTGGCGGGACTGCCGGGCCAGTTCGCCGTAGTCGACCAGGGCGCTTTGCTGCGTTTTTTGCTTTTGCAGGGCCAATACGTATTCCTGTTTGGAGGCCTGCAGTTCTTCGCTGTAGAGGTCGTAGATGCGCTGTCCCTTCGTTATTTTGTCGCCTTCGCTTTTTACGTATAGTCGGTCAATGCGCCCGGCCATCCGGGCACTGAGGGTGTAGGTTTTGGTGAGGTCGGCAGACAAGGTAGCGGTGAAGGCCGTTTCTTCGCCGATGGCGCCGCTGCGCACGGTGTCGTAGGCGATGTTGCCCAGCTGGATTTGCTGGTCAGTGAGCTGTATTTCGCCGGCTTTCATTCCTTTGCCTTTGCGCATGAGGGTGAGCGGCATTTTGCAGATGGGACAGCTACCCGGCTCGTAGGCCACTACCTGGGGATCCATGGAGCAAGTGTAGTATACGTCGGGGTCGACCAGGGCAGAGTTGTCCTGCTTGCAGGCGGAGAGTAGGATCATCAGCGTAAGGGATTGGAGTATGTATCGCATGTTATTGTTCATTTTGTCGAAAAAAAGCTGTCGCTATCCAGCAGAAATTGGGCATTGGCGGCTACGCTATCGGCAGGGTTCAAGCCGCCGGTGATCTGCACTTTGCCGTTGGTACGTAGTCCGGTTTGCACGGCAACGGCTTCGTATCTGTCTCCGCTTTTTTTCATCACGCCGGCTTGCGAACCCAGAGCTACTACGGCGTCTTCGGGCAGCCACCAGCCCTCCGCGGGCAGGCTGAAGACGAAGGCCCGCACGCGGTCGCCAATGGGCAGCCGCAAAACGCTGTTGTCGAAATACACCCTGGCGACGGCTACTTTGTTGCCCTGTCGCAATACGGGCTCCAGGTAGTCGATCTGCGCACGGAAATCGCGGTCGGGCGCCGATTCGGGGCGGATGCGGACTTTGTCGCCCACCCGGGTCAGCGGCAGGTCGCCGGGGAAGATGTTGAGTAGTATCCAGGTTTTGCGCGGGTCGTAGACGGTCAAAATGGGTTTGCCACGCTGAATGTAATCGCCTTCTTTCAGACTCAGCGGTGCGGTGGTAGCGGTGACGCTAGCCGCCATCGCCTCTACGAGCGCCATCTCTCCGGGGGTGTCGTGGAGGTGGCCGGTGTAGGGGCTGTGGATCGTGACGGCGTACACCGGTTTTTTATCTTTGGCGAGTTGTTGTGTTTGTTTGGGTGAAAATCCCAACTGGTCGAGGCGCTCCCTGGCCGCTTCGATCATACCTGTATTGCCGGGATCTTTGTCGAGCAGGAGCAGCAGGTTTTGCTGGGCGGTGAGCAGCTCGGGGCTGTACACGTCCATCAAAGGCTGTCCTTTTACAATAGATTGATAGCGGTATTTGACGTACAGTTTTTCGATGCGCCCCGATACCCGGGCCGATACCGAGCCGATAAAGCGGGTGTCGTAGTCGACGCGGCCCACGGCTTCCAACTCGATGGTTTCGGCGCTGCGCTGCATGGCGATGGCCGGCATATCGGCTTTGACTACCCGGTTGGCGGGTTGTACCAGGGTTTTCAGGGCCGCGCTGTCGACGTGCGTGGCGGCGGAGGGGGGGGCGGAGTCCGGCTGCGGGTGGCAGGCGGTAAGGGTAGTTATTATGATTAGACTTGTGTATCTCATGCTTTGTTTTTTTTAACCACGGAGTTTCACGGAGTTAAACACGGAGTTCCACAGAGGGAGAATCTACTCCGTGTTACTCTGTGTTTAACTCCGTGAAACTCCGTGGTAAAAGAAAAAACTCGTTCAACGTATTTCCAGCACTTCCTCCAGTTGCGTTTGCAACAAGAGCAGGTTCAGCAACTGGTCGTAATAATTCATTTGCGTTTCATTCAGCGCCTCCCAGGCGTCGAAAAGCATAAACAACTCGGTCGTATTTTGCTCGTAGGCCAGCTGCTGGGTTTGCAGGTTGCGGCGCAGCGCCGGCAAAATCTGGCGTTCAGTGAGTTCGAGTTGCCGTTTGGCGAAAGCCCACTCGCTTTGCATCGCATAGGCCATCGAAGAGGCCTCGTTGAGGCGCGTCAGCTTTTCTTGCTGCAAGGCCAGGTTGCGCCATTTGAGGCTCTCTACGTTGGCCTTGTACATGCCCGACGACCAGGGCGCCAGGGGCAGCCGCACCATACCCATAAGGGTGAATTGCCAGGGCTGCGCGCCGAAGGCGAACATGTGGTCGTAGCGCACGCCGAATTCGGGCAGCAACTGCCGCTGCTCGGCGGTTATTTTGAGCTGGTTGACCAACATCTCCCGGTCGACGGCCCGGATGTCGCTGCGGTTGCCGGCCAGCAGGGTGCTGTCGAAAACCCAGCTGCTGTAGTCTTTTTGTATAAAAATGGTATCGATATCCAAAGGCGCGTTGGGGGGCCTGTTCATGAGCGCGTTGAGGGCGATGCGTTTCTGGGCGATGTTTGATTCGAGCATCAATAGCTCCGAGGCCAATTGCGACAGGGCGGCTTTGGCCTTGTAGTAGGCGTTGATTTTTTCCAGCCCGTTGCGGTAGCGCAGCTCGGCCGATTCTACCATAAATTGCAGCAATTGCTCGCTGTCGCCAAGCACTCGCTGTTTTTTGCGCAAGACGATCCACTCGCTGTAATTGCGCTTGGCCGCCGCCCACAGGCGGTTGAGGGTGGCTTTTTTGTTTTCGCGATCCACACCCGACATGGCCGACATATACGCCGCCTGCGCGTCTTGTTTTTTTCGGTTGGGTATAAATTGCTGGGCAGAAATCATAAACGATCCCATTCCTTCTCCATGTATACTCTCGGCTTTCCAACGATTGGGGTTGTATGGCGTCATCAAAAAACCGGCGCTCAGTTCAGGCGCCATCCAACTGCGCGCCCCCGCCGCCGCCGCATCTTGCGACCTGATGGCCGCGTCGTACATGGCCGGCATAGGGTGCCGCAAGGCGATTTCGTCGAGGATGGCAGGCAAGGGCATGGGCTGTAGCCGGGCTATGGCCGGGAGCAGCGCTATGATTGCGATGATTATCAATATTTTATGCATAGATGACAAGTTTACAAGTTAAGACTTTGGGACTTTACGACTTTACGACTTTACGACTTTACGACTTTACGATCGGGGTAATCTATCGTACAGTCATACAGTCGTACAGTCCTACAGTCGCTCCTACGACTCCTCCACAATCTCAATTCGGCCTTTGCGCCGGAGTTCCCATTCCTTCACCATCTCAAACACCACCGGCGTAACCAGCAGCACATAAATCGTAGAAGAAATCGTGCCGCCGATAAGGGGGATCGTAATGGGGCGCATCACATCGCTGCCGGTGCCAGTAGCCCACAGGATGGGGATCAGGCCGAACAGCGACACCGACACCGTCATCAGCTTGGGGCGCAGGCGTTTGGCGGCGCCTTCGATCACGTACTGCCGCAAATCGGCATGGGTGATCGTGTCGCGCGAATTGCCTTTTAATGCTACCAGCTTGCTCATGGCTTCGTTGAGGTAGATGGTCATGAGCATGGCGGTCTCGATGGCCATACCGAACAGGGCGATGAAGCCGACGGCTACCGCCACCGACAAATTGACGCCGTAGGCGTACACCATCACTACCCCGCCCACCAATGCAGTAGGTACGGTGATCATGGTGAGCATGGCTTCTTTGACGGAATTGTAAGTCATATACAACACCATAAAAATGATGGCTATTACAATGGGTACGATAAATTGCAAGGTGCGGTTAGCGCGTATCTGGTTTTCCCATTGCCCGCTCCAATCCAGAAAATAGCCTTTGGGCAGCTTATCGACGCTTTGCTGAATGCGTTGTTGGGCCTCCTGCACAGTGCTGCCTAAGTCGCGGCCCCGCACGTTGAACAACACGGCGCCGCGAAGCATAGCATTTTCGGAGTTGATCATCGGCGGACCTTCGTTGAGCTGCACATCGGCCACGGCTTCCAGGGGGATGGGGCCGTAGTCCATGGTCTGCACCTGCAATCGGCGCAGGGCCTGGAGGCTGTTGCGGTATTCCTGGGCATAGCGCAGGTTGACGCCGAAGCGCCGCCGGCCTTCGATGGTGGTGGTAAGCGTCATGCCGCCCAGGGCGCTTTCGATTACGGCGTTGACATCGTCGACCGACAGTCCGTAGCGGCCCAGTTCTTCGCGTTTGAGGGCGATGTCGATATATTTTCCGCCGGTGATGGGCTCCACATACAGGTCGCTCACCCCGGGCACGCCCTCGAGCGCCTTTTTGAGCGATTGCGCCAGCAAATTGATACTATCCGGGCGTTGGCCGTATACTTTGATGCCCACGTCGGTGCGGATGCCGGTAGAAAGCATGTTGATGCGGTTGATGATGGGCTGGGTCCAGCCGTTGGTGACGCCGGGGAACTGCATCAGTCCGTTGAGTTCGTTGATGATACTGTCTTTGTCGACACCTGCGCGCCACTCATTTCTAGGCTTTAGCAGTATGATG